>JAXDMB010000447.1:0-24088 GCA_034666325.1 Vulcanimicrobiota bacterium | reverse complement strand
AGGCGTCGGACAGCAGTACGCCCGAGCCGCCGGCCCCGGTGATGATGACGACGTTCTCGCCCTTCGGCGTCGGCAGCACCGGAATGCCGCGCGCGAACTCCAGCATGTCGCGCAGCGACCGCGCCCGGATCACGCCGGACTGATTGAACACGTCCTCATAGATCTTGTCGTTGCCGGCGAGCGCGCCGGTGTGCGAGCTCGCGGCCTTCGCGCCGAGCGCGGTGCGGCCGGCCTTGAGCACGATGACGGGCTTCTTCTTCGACACGCGCTTCGCGACTTCGGCGAACGAGCGGCCGTCCTTGAGGTCTTCCATGTGCATCGCGATCGCCTGCGTCGCGTCGTCCTGCTCGAAGAACGTCAGCAGATCGTCCTCGTCGATGTCGGCTTTGTTGCCGAGGCCCACGATCGCCGAAACGCCCATCTTCGCCGAGCGGCTGAAGCCGATGATCGCCATGCCGACGCCGCCCGACTGCGATGACAGCGCGACGCTGCCCTTGACGTCGTACGGCGTGCAGAACGTCGCGCACAAGTTCTTGGGCGTGTAATAGAAGCCGTAGATGTTCGGACCCATCAAGCGCACGTTGTACTTGCGCCCGATCTGCTGGATCTCGAGCTGGCCTTCTTCGTTGCCGGTTTCCGCGAAACCGGACGGGATCAGCACGGCGCCGGGAATTTGCTTCTCACCGCACTCGGTGAGCGCGGCCGCGACGAACTTCGCCGGAATTGCGAACACGGCGACGTCGACCACGCCGGGGATGTCCTTGACGGACGGATACGCCTTGTAGCCGAGGATCTCGTCCGCTTTCGGGTTGATCGGATAGATCTGGCCCTTGTAGCCGCCGTTGATGAGGTTCTTCATCACGGAGTTGCCGATCTTGCCGTCTTCGCTCGACGCGCCGATCACCGCCACGGCCTCCGGGCGCATGATGCGGTTCATCGCGCGCACGATCTCGTCTTGCGAGTACTTCTGCCGCGGCTCGGGCGGGTCGAAGTCCACGAGAATGCGTACGTCGACCGCCGTCGCGCCCTTGGGAGTCGCGAACACCGGGTTGAGATCGACCTCGCTGATCTCCGGGAAGTCGGTCACCAGCTGCGACACCGACTCGATGATCGACGCCAGCGCCTCGCGGTCGACCGGCTCGGTTCCGCGCACGCCCTTGAGCATCTCGGCGGCTTGGATGCCGTCGAGCATCGAGAGCGCGTCGTCGCGCGTCGCCGGGGCGAGCCGGAACGTGATGTCCTTGAGCACCTCGACGAGCACGCCACCGAGACCGAACGCGACGAGCTTGCCGAAGCTCTGGTCGGTGACGGCGCCGACGATCACTTCCTGCGCGCCGGTGGGCAGCATCTGCTGCACCTGCACGCCGCTGATGTCGGCCGCCGCGTTGTACTTCTTCGCGTTGGCGACGATCGTGTCGTATCCGGCGCGCACCGCCTCCGCGTCCGACACGCCGACGAGCACGCCGCCCGCTTCGGTCTTGTGCAGGATGTCCGGCGACACGATCTTCAGCACGACCGGGAAGCCCATTTTCTCGGCGAGCGCGACGGCCTCGTCCGCGCTGGTCCCAAGACCTTCTTGCGGAACCGGCAGGCCGTACGCGTCGGCGACCTCTTTGGCTTCCGGCGCGCTCAGCGCGCTGCGCTTGTCGGCCTTGACGCGGTCGAGAACCGCACGCACCGCCGCCTTGTCGCGGGTCTGACGCTCGAGCAGCATTCGCTATTCAGTCTCCTACAGCACGCCGGCGGCATGGAGCGCGCGCGCGTCCTTGCCTTCCCAGCCGATCTCTTTGAGAATCTCTTCGTTGTGCTCGCCCAAGAGTGGCGAGGTCGTGATCTCGACGGGTGTGTCGGAAAGCACCAGCGGACAGCCCACCGTCTTGAACGTGCCGCGCTCGGGATGGTACACGTCGGCGATCATGCCGCGCGCGCGCAGCGACTCGTCCTCGATCAGGTCTTTGGTGCTCAGGATCGGTCCGCACGGAACGTCGATCGCGTTGAGCTCGTCGAGCACCTCGAACTTGGTCTTCGTCTTCGTCCACTCTTCGACGATGCCGAACACTTCGTCGAGATGCGGCAGCCGCGCCGCGGGCGTCGCGAACTTCGGGTCCTCGACCAGCTCCGCGCGCCCGATCAGTTTGGCGAGCGGCGCCCAGACCTGCGGCTGGATGATGACGTACACGTAATCGTTCTCACCGCCCGGCGCGCACTTGAGCGCGGCGCCCGGCTGGCCGCCGCCCGAGGCGTCGCCCGAACGCGGCACGTAATCCGCGAACGTCTTGTTCGGGTACTCGCGCAGCGGCCCGTGCGCCAAGCGCTGCTGATCGCGTATCTTCACGCGAATCAGGTTGAGCACGCTGTCTTGCATCGCGACCGACACGCGCTGGCCGCGGCCGGTGTGCGTGCGCTGATAGAGCGCCGCGAGGATTGCGGCGACCATGTGAATGCCGCTGCCGGAATCGCCGATCTGCGGTCCAGAGCTCGTCGGCGGGCCGTCGGGCCAGCCGGTGGTGCTCATGCCGCCGCCCATCGCTTGCGCGACGGTCTCGTACGCCTTGAAATCCTCGAACTTGCCGGGGCCGAAGCCTTTGATCGACGCGTACGAGATGCGCGGGTTGATCTCGCGGATCTTGTCCCAGGTGAAGCCCTGGCGGTCGAGCACGCCCGGACCGAAGTTCTCCACCAGCACGTCGCAGTGCTCGATCAATTTCGTGAAGATCGCCTTGCCGTCGGGCGTCTTCGTGTTGAGCGTGATGCTGCGCTTGTTGCAGTTGAGCATCGTGAAGTAGAGACTGTCGACGTCCGGAATGTCTTGCAGCTGGCCGCGCGTGATGTCGCCGCGGCCCGGCAGCTCCACCTTGATGACGTCGGCGCCGAGCCACGCGAGGATCTGCGTGCACGAGGGACCGGCCTGGACGTGCGTCATGTCCAGGACCTTGATGCCGTCGAGCGCCTTGCGGACTTCTTGTCCGTCGGCGGCGCCGTTGGATGAAACGCCGTTCGCGCTCATCAGCCGCCTACTCGTACATCGTCTGGTTCATTGTGGAGTTCGGTCGTGACCGGTGCAGTTTGGGCCATAGGCGTCCCCTGTCGAGGTGTTTTGGCGTGGAGTTGGTGACCTTGGCGCGGAGACCGTCCTCGCCAGGATATCGCTGTGATCGGAAATTCGTCAGAGATCGTTGTCGTTGGCGTCGACGTGCGCGGCGAGCGCGAGGGCGTGGTCGCGGACCAGGCGCTCAGCGAGGTCCGCGTCGCGCTTTTCGAGCGCCTCGATGATGTGCATGTGATCGACGATCGACCGTTCGAAACGGTGGCTCTCGCCGATGGTGCGGTGCCGGATCGACCGCACGTGGATCAAGATGCCGTCCGCGGTGCGGCGGAGCGTCTCGCAGCCGGAAAGCTCGATGATGCGCTGGTGAAAGCGGAGGTTCGCATCGGAGTACTCGTCCAGGTGCGCGGCGATGCGGCCGCCGTCGAACGTTGCGAAGATCTCGCGCAAGGAGGCGATCGCGCCCTCGTTCGCGTTGAGCGCGACGAGCCGCGCGGCCATGCTCTCCAGCGCCGCCCAAACGATGATGATCTCGAGCAACTCGGCCTTGCTCTTGCGCGCGATGAAATAGCCGCGGCGCGGAACGCTGACGACCAGCTCCTCGTGCTCGAGGCGAACGAGCGCCTCGCGCACCGGCGTGCGGCTCACGCCCAGACGCGCCGCCAGTTCGCGCTCGTCGAGCCGGAGATGCGGCTCCTCGATCTCGTACAGGTTCGTCGCCGTGATCGCGGCGCGGATGGCCGTATAGACGCGCACCGAGATGCTGGCATCGGATCGGAGAGTCCCTAGCGCTAGAGCGGCCATGTCTGCATCGCTCGCCTCGGTAAAGTTCCTGGCATACTGTATACCAGAGCGCGAGTTGCCGCTGCGGAACCGATTTCCTTCCGGCCCCTCGCGCAGCCGGACGTCTCATGCGCGCCCCGGCCCATTTACCCGGCTCGCGAGAAGTTACGTTCCGAAGAGGGATGGCCGTGTGCCGCCGAACGCTCGCATGATGTGCGTGGCCGATGGGCGGGCGGCGTTTTTCAGCCGCCCCGCGTTCCTCGCGGCGGTGGCCGGGGTCGCCGCGCCGCTGATCGCGGGCTCGGCGGGCCTCGAGGATGCGGCCGCGGCGGCGGGCGTCCCGCGGGTGGCGCTCCTCGAGCCGCGTTTGCCCCTCACCCGCGGGGACGCCGCGGCCGCCTCGCTCGCGCGCGACTCCAACTTGGTCGCCGCGACGTACTCGCGGGTCGAAGCGCTGGTGAGCTCTGTCGGCGACCGCACGCTGCGCACGGCGCTGTTCGAGCTCGTGCGGGATCCGCATCCGCTGTACGCGGACCGGCATCCGTCGCCCGCGTCGCGGACCGCCGTGCGCGACGCGCTGGCGCGCGCAGGCTTCGTCGCGGCGACGGCGCCAGTGCGCGGCATCTTCCCGCCGGCGACCGAGCCCGGCGCCACGACGGCGCCGCAGCCGTTCTGGGCGGCCCCAGGCTCGGGCGAAAGCTCGCACCACGACTATCCGGGCGGCCTCGCGCTGCATGAGACGTTCAATGCGTCGGTCGCCGACAACATCGCGGCGCAGTACGACGCGCACTACTTCGGCGGCCGGCCCACGATCGCGCGCGACACGGTGATCGCGGCGGCGCTCTACCACGACGTGATGAAGACGGTCGTGTTCGGCTGGAACGACGACGGCACGGTGTTCGACGAGCTGGAGATCGCCGGCACCGGCGGCCATCACGTGCTCTCGGCCGCCGAAGCGATCGCGCGCGGCCACGACCCGCGCTTCGTCACGACGCTCCTCTCCGCGCACGCCGCGCCCTCGCTCGGCGACGAGGCGAAGGTGGTGGCCTGGTGCCGTGCCGCGGCGATCGTCGCGAACGTCGATCCGGTCGCGTACGGCCTGCTGAAGCGCGACGGCGCGGCGTACGCGCTCGGCGCGAATCCTGTCCCGCTCGAAGCGTTCGTCCACCACCTCAGCGACCACGACTACGTGATCTCCGTACACGCGATGCATGTCGTCGCCGCGCGCCTGCAGCAGCGCTATTCGCGGTTTCGCGGCCTCGCGGAGCTCGCGCCGACGTTCGCCTGGTACCGCGCGATGATCCTCACGCGCACGACCGCGCTCGCGCTCTACGACACGTTGGCACGCAACGGCGCCGACGCGTTCGACCGGACTGTCGTGCGCGTCGAGTCGCAGCTCGCACCGCTGCACGTCTGACCGTGCCGGGGGAAACCGACCTCAACGCGCTGCTCGCCGCGATGAGCCCGGTGCGCGACGAGGAGCACGTCTTCAGCACGCTGCCCCCGGGCGCGCCTTTGCCTCACGCTTTGCAAACCGCGCTCGCTACGCCGAGACGAGCGCGCTCTTCGGGTTCAGGCTTGCGATGTGTCCGCTCTCGGTCCCCGCGGTCGGGTCGATCACGGCGTTGATCAGCGCCGGCTTCCCGGAAGCTAGCGCGTCGCTCACCGCCTTCTGCAGCTCCGCGGTCGTGGTGACGTGCGCGCCGGTCCCGCCGAACGCCTCGATGATCCGCTCGTACCGCGCGTCGGCCATGAACCCGGTCGGCGAAGGCGCAGCACCGGCCGGATCGCCGCGGTAGATCCCGTTGTTGTTGAAGATGACCGTCACCACCGGCAACTCATACCGGCAGATCGTTTCGATCTCCATGCCGCTGAACCCGAACGCGCTGTCGCCCTCGAGCGCCACCACCGGCTTGCCCGTCTCCACCGCCGCACCGATCGCATAGCCCATTCCGATCCCCATCACGCCCCACGTCCCGCTGTCCAAACGATGGCGCGGCAGGAACATGTCGATGATGTTGCGCCCGAAGTCGAGCGTGTTCGCGCCTTCATTGACGACGTACACGTCCGGCTGCCCGGCCAGCGCGTCGCGCACCGCGCGCAGCGCGCTCGAGAAGTTCATCGGGCTCGGCTCCTCCTTGAGCCGTGCCGCCATCTTGTCGATGTTCTTTTGCTTGCGCGACGTGATGTCGTCGATCCACTTCGCGCTCGGCTTGATCTGACCGGGCTCGAGCGCGGCATTGAACGCCTTGAACGCCGACCGGATGTCCGCGACGACGGGTGCCGCGATCGCGCGGTTGCTGTCCATCTCCGTCGGCGAGATGTCGACCTGGATGAGCTTGGTGTCGTCCGACCACAGCGGGCTCTTGCCGTGCGAGAGCAGCCAGTTGAGCCGCGCGCCGGCGACGAGCACCACGTCGGCCTGACCGATGGCGAACGAGCGCGCCGCCGCCGCCGACTGCGGATGATTGTCGGGCAGCAGCCCCTTCGCCATCGACATCGGCAGGAACGGCAACCCGGTCGTTTCGATGAAGGAGCGAATCTCCTCATCGGCGCGCGCGTACGCCGCACCCTTTCCGAGTAGCACCAACGGCCGCTCCGCCGAGGCGAGCAGCTCGAGCGCGCGCGTCACCGACTCCGGGGTCGGCGGCTGCGCGGGCGCCGGATCGACCACTTTGATCAGCGACTTCTTCGCCGCCTCGATATCGAGCACCGAGCCGAGCACTTCAGCGGTGAGGTCGAGATACACGCCGCCCGGCCGCCCCGAGACCGCCGCACGAATTGCGCGCGCGACGCCCAGACCGATGTCCTCCGGCCGGTTCACGCGATACGCGGCCTTCGCGTACGGACGCGCGTTGGCGAGCTGATCCATTTCCTCGTAGTCGCCCTGCTCGAGGTCGACGATGTTGCGATCGCTCGAGCCGCTGATGAGCACCATCGGAAAGCAGTTGGTCGTCGCGTTGGCGAGGCCGACCAAACCGTTCAAAAAACCCGGCGCGGAGACGGTCATGCAAATCCCCGGCATGCCGGTGAGGTAACCGGCGATTGCAGCCGCGTTCGCGGCCTGCTGCTCGTGCCGGAAGCCGATGTACCGGAAGCCTTCGGCCTGCGCCAATCGCAGCAGGTCGGTGATCGGGATCCCGGCGACGCCGTACAAGTTGTGGACGCCGTTCAGCCGGAGCGCATCCAGAACGAGGTGGAAGCCGTCGGTCTTCGTCTGTCCGTTCATCTTCGTTTTCGTCGCCTCATCGATTGGTGAAGTGCGGGCGGGCGCTCTCTCGGAGTCCGGGATTCCCTACCGCCGCAGTCTATAGCGGAATTGTTCTTCCCGCATACGACATCGCGACCCGCCAGACCGGCCACCGCGCGATTCGCCGGGCGCGGACCCGGCGAACGCGAATGTCCTCGACCACGGATGAAACGGCGTTTACCTATCTAACGCCTGCTTGCTATACCTACTGGCGGCCGTGATCGGTTGTACATCGCGGGCCTGGACCTCTACAGCCTGCACCAGTCGATGGAGGCCGTCGTCGCGTACCTGCAGTGCGTCGAACCCGCGAACGCCGCCGCGGTGCGCGAACGTTATGCCTGCTTCGACCGCTTCGGGGATGACCCGCAGCGCTACGGCTACGCGACGGAGTTCAAAGACGAAGATAACTACCGCGCCGCGGTTCGCGAAGCGCTGTGCGCCGTCGCCGCGGGAGTGGGCTCGTACGCGACGCGCGACTGCATCGCGGCAGCCGACGAAGCGTTCATCACGAGGCAAACGCCCGTGTCGCCGCGGACGCCGGGCGACTACCGCACGATCTTCGCCTGCGACGAAAGCTCCTGGAACGTGCGCGACCGGCACATGGACGAGACGCTCTGCCGGGTGCGCGAGCACTTGCGCGCAACGCGCGGCGACGACAAGGTCGTCGTGTGGGCGCACAACTCGCACCTTGGCGACGCGCGCGCAACGCGCATGGGCCGCCGCGGCGAAGTGAACCTCGGCCAGCTCGCGCGCGAACGGTTCGGCGGCGAGGTGATGAACATCGGCCTGTTCACGTACGACGGCACGGTGACCGCGGCGAACGACTGGGGCCAGCCGCACCGCCGCATGAACGTGAACCCGCACTACCGTCGTCGTACGAAGCGCTGTTCCACACGATCGCCCCGACATTCGCACTCGACCTGCGCGATCAGAGCGTCCGCACCGCACTTGCCGGCGAACGAGTAGAACGCGAGATCGGCGTGATCTACCGCCCAAGCGGGGAACTCCAAAGCCACTACTTCACGGCAGAGCTCGTGGACCAGTTCGACGCGGTCGCCCACATCGACCGAACCCGCGCACTGGAACCGCTCGACACGATGGAACCCGCATCTACGGACGGCGAACTGCCGGAAACATATCCGACCGGCGTATAGCTGGCACAACTGTGCCAAATTTACGCGGTTGAAGTATTCCATCAAAACGCGCGGCGCATTTACCATGCGTCGCATGCTCTTGGATCAACCACCGGTCCGGCGAGACACGCCGGCCGGGAAAAATGAATACACGACGTCGTACCGGCAATCAAGTCACCCGCGAATCGTAACCGTCAAATTACGTACCGCGGAGCGTCCGGCGGAAAACTTGATGCGGATGGACGGCATGCCGGTTTCCGTCGTGCTGGGCCGCCGGCTGCGGCACTTGCAGCGACAACTGCCGTTCATAGGAATCTTGCGATCCCCTCGTAGAATGCTACACAACTCAACGTGTACATGCTCCGTCGCTTCGTCGTGCGAGCTTGAGGCATCGCTCACGCTCGACGACACACTTCGGTCCATGCCATACCTCGCTTCGCAAAAATCACGGCACCGGGCATCGCAACATCCCCGGCCTGTCCACCCGAAGCGTAGCATACTGCGCCGCAGAATTCAACAGTATATCGGCGCGCGAAGTACTACTGTCCTTTTCGGTCGCAGTGCAGGGCCGCGCATTAGCTTCTTGCCAGGCACGGCATTCCAAGGCATGAGCGAGACGTTCGCCGCTCGCCTCCGTCGGGTCCGCGAAGACAAAGGCTTCACTGTGCCCGATCTCGCGTCCGCAGTCGGAGTCTCGCCCGGCGCAATCCGCCAGCTCGAGTCGGGCCAGAGCAAAAATCCCGGCTTTGCGCTAGGACTGCGGATTGCCGACCGACTCAACGTGGATCCCCACTATCTCGCGCTCGGAGAAGGGTTCAGCTTGACCGAGCGTCTTGAACTGATGGAGGAACGAGTGGCGAAACTCGAGAGACGTGTCGCATCGATTCCAGCGACGAGACGCTGACGCTTAGACTACGCCGTCGTTGCGGATGAATCGAACAGTCGCCGGAAATGCTTCTCGAACTCTTCTGGGTCGAGGTTCGTCTGGGCTGACAGGCGCGACAGGCGTGGTTCCGTGAGGTCCTGTTCTTCCAGGCGGATCATGTACTTGCGCGCTACTTCGTAGGACTCGGTCGTCACGTCCACCAGGCGCACTCTGATGCGGCCCGTTGCGGGGTCCAGCATTTCTTCCAGCGTCACCGGGACGATGCGGCCGCCGGCGAGCGCGATCAGCGCGCCGCTGCCGCCGCCGAGCAGGTAGCGCACCGCGCCGTAGCCCAGCGTGCGCGTGTACTCCGCGTCGAACGGGATCGGCTTCGCGCTGCGCAGCTCGTAGCCGATGTCTTTGGGCACCACCGTCTCATCGATGCCGATCTGCTTCAGGCGCTCTCTGATGGCGTCGCGCAGCACCATGCCGAGGGGGACGTCCGCCAGGCGCACGTGGCCGTACGCGTCGCGTGTCGCCGTGGACACCGCGGCCAGCTCTTCGGGCGCGATGCGCTCCGCGATGCCTTCCGCGATCACCGCCACGCCGTGATCCTGGCCGTAGGCGAGCCGCTTCACGATCGAGCCGACGATCGTGTCCACCACGTCGTCCAGCGCGATGCGTTCGCCGGGGAACTCTTCGGGGATCAGGGCAAGCGTTGCGCCCGCGGCCTTGCAGATGCCGAGCGCGAGCGCGCCAGATTTGCGCCCCATCGTGATTGCGAGGTACCAGCGCGACGCCGTGCGCGCGTCCTCCATCAGGTTCTCGACGATTGCCGAGCCCACCGAGCGCGCCGTCTCGAACCCGAACGTCGGCGCGTTGTCGGGCAGCGGCAGATCGTTGTCGATCGTCTTCGGCACCGTTGCGACGCCGATGCGGCCCTTCGTCTCTGCGGCGATGCGCGTCGCGCCGAACGTCGTGTCGTCGCCGCCGATCGTGATCAGATACCGCACGCCAAGCATCGTCAGCGAGCGCACGCACTTGCGCAGCGACTCGGGATCCGCGGCCGGGTTCGTCCGCGACGTGCGCAGCATCGAGCCGCCCGAGAAGTGCAGCCGCGACACGTCCTCGATCTGCAGCTCCGTCACGTGCGAGATGTCGCCGCGCACGAGGTGACGGTAGCCCTCATAGATGCCGAGCACGCGCAGACCATGGTTGCGCGCCTCGATCGTCGCGGACGCGATGACGCCGTTGATCCCGGGCGCCGGCCCGCCGCCGACCAGGATCGCGAGCGTCTCGTCTCCGTTCATCATGCGCGCGTCATACCGCGGCGGGCGTCGTCACGGCTCCCATCCGGTTGCGAAGCTCCGCATCGAGCGCGTCGAGGAATTGGTTGGTCGTCAGCCACGGTTGATCGGGTCCGATCAGGATCGCGAGGTCCTTGGTCATCTTCCCCGACTCGACCGTCTCGACGCACACCTTCTCGAGCGTCTCGGCGAAGTGCGTCACGTCCGGCGTGCCGTCCACCTTGCCGCGGTGCGCGAGGCCGCGCGTCCAGGCAAAGATCGACGCGATCGGGTTGGTCGACGTCTCGCGGCCCTTCTGGTACTCGCGGTAGTGGCGCGTCACCGTGCCGTGCGCGGCTTCCGCCTCGATGGTGTTGCCGTCGGGCGTCATCAGCACCGACGTCATCAGCCCCAGCGAACCGAAGCCCTGCGCGACGGTGTCCGACTGCACGTCGCCGTCGTAGTTCTTGCACGCCCACACGAACGCGCCCGACCACTTGAGCGCCGCGGCGACCATGTCGTCGATCAGGCGGTGCTCGTACGTGAGCCCGCGCGCGTCGAACTCGGTCTTGAACTCTTCGTCGAACACCTGCTGGAAGATGTCCTTGAAGCGCCCGTCGTACGCCTTGAGGATCGTGTTCTTGGTCGAAAGATATACCGGCCAGCCGCGCAGCAGCCCGTAGTTCATGCTCGCGCGCGCGAAGCCTCGTATCGAATCATCCAGGTTGTACATCGCGAGCGCGACGCCGCCGCCTGGGAACTGGAACACCTCGCGCTCGATCGTTTCACCGCCGGCGTCCGGCGTGAACGTGAGCGTGAGTTTGCCGGGACCCGGCACCACGAAATCGGTCGCCCGGTACTGGTCGCCGAACGCGTGGCGGCCGATCACGATCGGCTGCGTCCATCCCGGCACGAGGCGCGGCACGTTGCGGCAGATGATCGGCTCGCGAAACACCGTGCCGTCGAGCTCGTTGCGGATCGTGCCGTTGGGCGAGCGCCACATCTTCTTGAGGTGGAACTCCTCGACGCGCGCCTCGTCCGGCGTGATCGTCGCGCACTTCACGCCGACGCCGTACTGCTTGATCGCGCGCGCCGCGTCGAGCGTGACCTGGTCGTCCGTCTCGTCGCGGTGCTCGACCCCGAGGTCGTAGTACTTCAAGTCGATGTCGAGATACGGCAGGATCAGCTTGTCTTTGATGAAGTGCCAGATGATGCGCGTCATCTCGTCGCCGTCGATCTCGACGACCGGGTTCTTGACCGTGATCTTGTTCAGGGGAGGATGCTCCTGCGTGCGGGTGGCGTGACCGCGGAACGTTCCGCGTCCCGCGCGGTGAGTCCCCGCGGGGCGGGGCGACGAGCGAGCAGTCGCTTTCGCGCATCGTTCGCGCGCGGCGGGCGCGCAGGCGGCGCGCACGGAACAGCGATGCGATGCGCGTCGTGAGCCTGTTGCCGTCCGCGACCGAGATCCTGTTCGCCGTCGGGGCCGGCGAGCAAGTCGTCGGCGTCACGCACGAATGCGACTACCCCGACGAGGCGAAGACGCGGCCCGCGCTGACGTCGTCGCTCCTTCCGCACGAGCTCGACGCGGCAGGCATCGACCGCCACGTGCGCGCCCGTGTGCACGAAGGTTCGTCGCTGTACGGTTTGGACGATGCGAAGCTCGCCGCGCTCGAACCCGATCTCATCGTGACGCAAGAGCTGTGCGCGGTGTGCGCGGTGTCGTACGAGATCGTCGACCGCGCCGCCAAGCGGCTGCGCGGTGATCCGCGCGTCGTGTCGCTGGAGCCGTCGTCGCTCGAAGACGTCATCTCCACCATCGCGTTTCTCGGCGACTTGACCGGCACGCACGACGGCGCGGCGCGCCTGCTCACGGCATTGCGCGCGCGCGTGGACACGCTGCGCGAACGCGTCGCGCTGCGTCCGCGCGAGCGCGTGCTCGTCCTGGAATGGACCGATCCGCCGATGAGTCCCGGCCATTGGACGCCGGGCCTGGTGGAGCTCGCGGGCGGCGACCCCGTTCTCGGCAATCCGGGTGCGAACAGCCGTGTGATCGGCTGGGACGAGATCGCGGCGAGCGATCCGGACGTCGTGATCGTCGCGCCGTGCGGCTTCGACCTCGCCCGAGCGGAGCGCGAAATCGCCGCCCTTCCGCCCGACGCGGCGCACGCGTTCGCATCGCTGCGCGCGGTACGCGACGGCCGCGCATACGCGATGGACGGTAACGCGTTCGTCAACCGCCCAGGCCCGCGTCTGGTCGACACGGCAGAGATCTTCGCCGCCGCGATCGCGAGCGACATTCCGCTGCACGGCGCCGACATCGCACCCGTGCACGCCAATCGGGCGGCGCGCTGACCGCTATTTCGCCGGCTGCTCGTCGAAGCGCTGCGCTGATTCCACGATCACGCGGCGTGCCGTTGCGGCGTCGTCCCAGCCGGCGGTGCTGGTGTGCTTGCCTTCGAGCATCTTGTATGTCTCGAAGAAGTGCTGGATCTTGCGCAGCTGGTGCGAGAATATCTGCGTGTAGTTGTGCACGTCCGCGTAGTCCGGCTCGCCGACCGGGACCGCTAGCACCTTGTCGTCTTCTTTGCCGTCGTCGATCATCCGCAGCAGCCCGATCGGGCGCGCGGCCACGAGGCACCCGCTGAACGTCGGCTCCGAGACGAGGATCAGCACGTCGAGCGGATCGTCGTCGAGCGCCAGCGTGCGCGGCGCGAAGCCGTAGTCGCCCGGATAGAAGATCGGGGAATGCAGGGCGCGGTCGAGCCGGAAGATGTCGAGCGACTTGTCGTACTCGTACTTGTTTCGCGACCCGCTCGGAATCTCGACGATCACGTTGATCTCGTCCGGCGCGCGGTCGCCCAGCGGCAGATTCAGGCGGTTTTGGCGGGTCGAGAGCGTCACCGGGCCGGGGTTCCGCGCGGCGTGGCCGCGCGCCTGGAGCTCGTCGCCGAGCCGGGCTCCGGCTGCAACGTCATCCGCGCGCGGTCTGATTCAGGCGCGCCAACGTCCACACACCGTTCTCGCGGCGGAAGCGTGTGACCGACGCGGTGAGAAAGCGCACTTTTAGCGCCGGGCGCTCCGCGTCGCCGAGCAGCACGCTCAGCAGCGCGTGCAGCGGTCCGGCGTGCGTCGCGACGAGCACCGCGCCGTCGTCCGGCACCTCCGCCGCCGCGCGGTCGGCCGCGCCCCGTACGCGCGCGCACAGCTCGTCGAACGACTCACCGCCGGCGGGCGTGTACTCCTTCACCGCCGTTTCGTTGGCCGGATCGAGCTGCGGGTTCGCGGCGACGATCTGTTCCCACGTGAGACCTTCCCAGTCGCCGAACCGCATCTCGCGCCAGTCCGGATCGAGCCGCAGCGGAAGCTCGCGCGCGCCGAGCACGATGCGCGCCGTCTCCGCGGCGCGAACGAGGTCGCTCGACACCGCGGCGTCGATGCGCTCGGTTCGCAGCAGCGCAGCGAGGGCCGTCGCTTGCGCGCGGCCCTCGTCGTCGAGCGGAATGTCGGCGTGTCCCTGAAAGCGCTTGTCCGCGTTCCAGGCCGTGCGCCCATGGCGGACGCAGATCAGCTGCAGCGGTTACTTCTCCGCGTGCGCCGAGAGCAGGTCGGACATGTCGTTCGCGTGCTCTTCTTCCACCGCGAGGATCTCTTCGAGCATTCTGCGCGTCGTGGGATCTTTCTCGCCGAAGAAATGAATCAGCTCGCGATAGTGCTCGATCGCGATGCGCTCGGCGATCAGGTTCTCTTTGATCATGCCGACGAGGTCGAGGTCGCTCGAACCGTACTCCGAGGCGGAGCGCGACAGCAGTCCCTCGGGGTTGAAGTTCGGCGTGCCGCCGAGCTGGTTGATGCGTTCGGCGATCTGCTCCATGTGCTCGCGCTCTTCGGACGCGTGCTGCGCGAACTCGTCCTTCACGCCTTCGCTCGCGATGCCGTTCGCGGCGACGCTGTGCATCGTGTAGCGCAGCACGCACACGATCTCCGTGGCGAGCGCGTTCTGGAGCAGGTCGATCGCCTGCTTCGGGTCGAGCCCGTAATCTTGCGTGACCGCACCCTTCTCGATCTGCTCGCGGGCGCGGCGCCGAAGCTCCTGAACGTCGCTCAGGAACGGCTGGCTGTTGGTGGTGGTCGTCACAATGAGGTCTCCCGGTTCGATTTGAACTCGTCTTCGGTCCACCAGGGGTGTACCCGCCCGGCGCCCGCTCCATCCGCCGGCCCGCGGCCGAGGAAGCGACGCACGGCGTTGGAACACCTCCCGCCATGGAGTCCAACGGCCGCGTGGCGATTCGCAAGATGTACAAGCTCTACATCAACGGCGCGTTCGCGCGCAGCGAGTCCGGCCGCAGCGACCAGATCGACGGCGAGAACGTGGCGCACGCATCGCGCAAGGACGTTCGCGACGCGGTCGTCGCCGCGCGCGCGGCGTTCGAGAAATGGTCGGGCCAAGCGCCCGCGCTGCGCGGCCTCGTGCTCTACCGGCTGGCGGAGATGATGGAGGCGCGCAAGGCCGAGCTGGCCGCGCAGCTCGTCGCGGGCGGCACCGGGGATGAAGCCGAGGCGAAACGCGAGGTCACCGCGGCCATCGACCGCACCGTCTGGTACGCGGGCTGGTGCGACAAGTACCTTGCCCTCGCGTCGACGCGCAACCCGGTCGCGGGCCCGCACTTCAACTTCTCCACCCCGGAGCCCACCGGCATCGTGGCGCTGCTCGCGCCCGACGAGCCGGCGCTGCTCGGCCTGGTCACGGCGGTGCTGCCCGCGCTCGTGAGCGGTAACGCCGTCGTGCTGGTGGCCGGCGAGCGCGATCCGCGCACCGCGGTCGTGTTCGCGGAATGTCTCGCCACGAGCGATCTGCCCGCCGGCGCCGCGAACGTCCTGACCGGCACGCGCGCGGAGCTCGGCCCCGTGCTGGCCGGCCACATGGACGTCAACGCGCTCGGCGCGTTCGGGCTCGACCGCGCGGCCGAGAAGCGCCTGGGTGAGCTCGCCGCGGAAAACGTGAAGCGCGCGCACTTCGAGGACGCGCCGGCCCGGGACGCGTGGTTCGATGCGAGCTACGACGATCTCGAGCGCGTGCTGGCGTTCACCGAGCTCAAGACGATCTGGCATCCCGCGCGCATTTAGCGTCCGCCGAACGCTCGCGGGGCGGCTCGAGCAGGCGCGAGGCGTTGGACCGCCGCGGCGTGAATGAGCGTCCGTCCGGCCGCGGAGAGGTGGCAGAGCGGTTGAATGCACTCGCTTGGAAAGCGAGCATACTGTAAAAGGTATCGGGAGTTCGAATCTCCCCCTCTCCGGTTCGCCGCGGCGTCCCACTAACAGAGGACGCCTCTCTCGCCGAACAAGACAGCATATGGTAGAGGCTGGGGTGACGCCGGCTGCCGATGCTTTGCATTCGGCTACCGAGCTGCGCCATGAGGCGCGGGTCCGCGCGGTCGCAGCCCAAACGCGCGACGCGATCGGGCGCTTGCGGTCCGCCTCGGCCCGCCTGACCGCGAACGCGATCGAGCAGACGTCCGCGATCGTCGAGATCGCGCGGACCGCGCGCGCTTCGGCCGACCGCGTTCGCGGCGCGGGCCAAACCGTCTCGGACGCGCGCGGGCGCACCAGCGAAGCGGACGAACAGCTGCGCTCGGCGAGCCGCGGGATCGAGGAGCTCACCACCGCGTCCGGCGAGCTCGCGTCGGTCACGAAGAACGCGCTCGGATCGATCAACGAGCTGCTCGAGCTCACGACGAAGATCAACGGCATCGTCGATTTCGTGCGCGAGGTTTCGGAGCGGACGAACCTGCTCGCGCTCAACGCGTCGATCGAAGCGGCGCGCGCCGGCGAGCACGGGCGCGGATTCGCGGTGGTCGCGAGCGAAGTGCGCAAGCTCGCCGAATCGACGCGCGCGGCGTCGCGCGACATGGACGGCTTGCTGCGGCAGATCGCCGCGCGCGGCGCTTCAACGAGCGAGTTCGGCGCGTCGCTCGACGAAGCGGTCGCGGGCAGCGAGCGTTCCGCGGACGGTGCGCGCGAGGCGCTCGGCGCGATCTCGCGGGCGGTCGCCGATGTCGTCGGCACGTTCGTCGAGGTGGAACGGCTCGTCGACAGCGAGATCGCGGCGGCGGAACATTACGGGTCGGCGGCGAGCTCGCTGCTGCACAACGTGCGCGAGCACTTCGCCGACACGGCTGAAGCACAGCTCTGGATCGGCAACGTCGAGTACCAGAGCCACGAGCTCACGGTGCTGAACCACCGCAGGGACGGCCCGGTGGTGCACGTCCCGGTGCGCACGCTGCGCGTCGGCTGCGTGACGGCGCCCGACTCGCTTCCCGCGAAGATGCTGCACACGTTCAAACGCGAGGTCGAGCAGCTCTCGAGCGGAGCGCTGCGCGTGGAGCTCGTGCTCCCGTACGAAAAAGGCGCGACGCAGCTCCTGATCGATCTCCGCATGGGAGAACTCGCGCTTGCGGCTGCGAACTGCTCCGTGATCGGCAGCATCATGCCGACGGCGCAGCTCTTGGAGCTGCCGTATCTGTTCCGTTCGCGCGCGCATGCGTTCGCGACGTTCGCCGGGCCATATGGGACCGCGCTGCTCGCGAGCGGCGAAAGCGTCGGGTTAGCGTGCCTGGGCTTCTGCGAGAACGGCGTCCGGCACTTCACCAACGACGTGCACGAAGTGCGCGTCGCGGCGGACCTGCGCGACCTGCGCATGCGCACGCTCGAGGGCCCGATCCATCTCTACATCGCGAGTAGCCTGGACGTGACGCCGTACCCGATGGCGATCGGCAAGGTGCGCGACGCGCTGCGCGAGCGGCGCATCGACGGCCAGGACAACCCGCTGCCGACGATCGTCAGCGCGAAGTTCGTCGACCACCAGCGCTATCTGACGCTGAGCGCCCACACGTACACGCCGCAGATCTTCGCCGCGAATCCCGAGCTGCTGGCGTCGCTCGGCGAACGGCGCGCGATCGTAGAGCACGCCGCGGAGCGCGCGATCGCGTGGCAGCGCGAGTACGCCGCGCAGTTCGACGCGGAAGCGCTCGCGGTTCTGCGCCGGCGCATGCAGGTGACCGAGCTGAGCGACGCCGACCGGCAGACGTTCGTGCGCGCGACGGCGCCGGTGTACGACCGCGCCGCGGACCTGGTCGGCGAAAAAGAGCTCGCCGCAGTGCGCCGCGCCGCCGACGCGGCGTCGACAAGACTGGTCCGCAGCGCTGCCGGCTGGAGCTGACCCCGCGCCCGGCGCAGGCGGTTAGCGTTTCAGCAGCGTCTGCACGCGGTCGCGCGGAAGCGCGAAGTACTTCACGCCGGCACGGCCGCTGATGTCGTGCGCGCTGAAGAGTGCGTCGTCGATCGCTGATTCGGTCGCTTCGACCGTCGCCGCGAACAGCGCGTCGATGCGGTCCTCGTCGGTTTCGAGCGGCGGGCCGGCGATGCCGCCGGCGCGCGGGTAGCGGTGCGTAGTGGAGAACGCGATGAAGAGGTCGCCGCTCGACACGTGCGACGTCGCTCCGGTGCGCGCGAGGCCCATGCCCGCGCGCTTCGCGATGTCGCGCAGGCGCGTGTGGTCGAGCGGCGCGTCGGTCGCGACGACGATGATCACGCTCCCGTCCGCGGCGCGGCCGTGGTCCGGCGGCGCGTAGCTCGCGGAACGGGGATACACGGGCAGCAGCTCGTTCGCGAGCGCGCGGCCGACCGGCACGCCGTCGATGCGCAGCTCCGCGCGCGAGCCGGTGTTCGCGTTGACGAGCACTCCAACGGTGTAGCCGCCGAGCCGCTGCGGAAGCACGCGCGACGACGAGCCGATTCCCGCCGCGAACCCGAACGCGCGCATTCCGGTACCCGCGCCGACGTTGCCGCGCGCGAAGTCGCCGGGCTTGGCGGCGTCGAGCATCGCGACGACGTCTTCGGCGTGGACGTGCCGGCCCTGGATGTCGTTGATGCCTTGGTCGTCGCACTCCGCGACGACCGGCAGCGGAACGTCGTCGCGAACGCCGATCTGCGGGTGCTTTGCGATCAGCCACGACACGACGCCGTCGTCCACGCGCCCGACGTTGAGCGTGTTCGTCAGCACGACGGGCACCTCGAGAAATCCGGATTGCTCGACCCAGTGCGCACCGGTCATCTCACCGTTGCCATTGAGATCGTACGTCGCCGCGGCGACGCGCTGGTTCCAGACGTCGTCGCCCGCGAGGATCCCGGTCGCACCGGTCCGCACGTTCGTCCCTTCGATCTTCGTGACGTGCGCGACGCGCACGCCCGCGACATCGGTGATTCCATCGACCGCACCGGGCGCAAACGTACCGATCGGAACGGGCGTGCGCGCCGCCGCCGGAAGCGCAAAGCACGCAAGCGCGACCGCAAGCACGAGGATTCGTCGCATCGCCGTGGGTTAGCCCACCGGAAGCGGGGAACCCGCCTCGCGTCGTGCCGCCTCGTATGCTGCCTTCAATGATGCGAGGTGTTCCGGTTCGATACGGCGGCCCGTGTTTGGACCGTCTTCGATCGGTTCCCTGAACAGGCGTTCCGGCAGCGTATCGTCGTTCGGCGTCCAGCCGAGGCGTGCGTTGATCGTGCGCTTGCGCTCCCACGTGCGCTGCGCTGCGGCGCGCAGGCCGTCCGCGTCGAGCGGCATGCCGCTGACCGCGCTCCATAGCGCGGCCGATTCCGTTTCGAAATCTTCGAAGCAGTCGCGCACGAACTTGCACAGCACCAGGCTGTCCCACGCCACGGCCCGGTCCTCCGCTTCGATCGCGTCGCGTGCGCGCGCCGCGTCGTCGCGAACGTCCGACGGGTTGCGCAGATCGCGGTCGTACGTCGCCGCGCGGTTGTGGCACGCGCCGCGCGTGCACGTCGCGAGCCCGAGCGCGTACGTCGGCAGCGCGCGCGGCTCGTAGCCCGGCAGCTCCAAACCCTTGCAGTGCATCGCGAAGCGCTCCGCGCCGCCGCCGATGCGTCGCGCCGCCGCGCGCACGCCGTCGGCGAGCACATCGCCGAGCCCGTGCCGAGCCGCGATCGCGTCGATCGCCGGCAGCAGCACGGCGCCGTTGCCGAACCGCAGCTCGGGTCCGAACGCGTCGCTCGCGACGAGGCCGTGCTGCGCGCACTCCATCGCGAACGCGATCGCCGAGCCCGTCGAGATCGTGTCGAGGCCGTGCTCGTCGCAGCGCCCGATCGCGTCGAGCACCGCGTCGAGATCGTCCACGCCGCAGTTCGGTCCGAACGCCCACACCGACTCGTACTCGCTCGCCGCGGACGTGCGCCGGTCGCGCTCTTTGCGCACGTACAAGTGCTCGCACTGCACCGGACATCCGGCGCAGCCGGCGCGCAGCTCCACGTACGAGGTCTTCGACTCGCGCGCGCGCTCGGGCGTCACGTTCTCGGCGCCTTCGAACTGTGCCGCGGTGAAGTTGCGCGTCGGAAGCTGGCCCATGCGCTGCAGCACGCGCAGGTTCGCGCCCGTTCCAAGAATGCGGTACTTCGCGGTCTTCGGCCCGAGCGCGCGCTCGCGCAGCGTGGCGGCGAGCGCGGCCGTCGCACCGGGATCGGCGATCGTCACCTCGCCGCGCCCGCGCAGTGCGACCGCTTTGAGCCGCTTCGCGCCGAACACCGCGCCGGTTCCCCCGCGCCCCGCCTGCCGGCCGTCGTTCTCCACGGCGGCGAATCGCACGCCGCGCTCGCCGGCGGCGCCGATCGCGCACACGCGCAGCGAACGGTCACCGTACGCTTCGCGCAGCGCTTTCGTCGTCTCGCGCGCCGACAAACCGTGCAGCGCGGACGCGTCCTCGAATCGGATGTCGTCACCGTCGATCGCGATGGTCGTCCACGCGTCGGCCGCGCCGGTGACGACGATCGCGGCGAGACCGCACCGCCGCAGCACCGCGGAGAAATGGCTCGACGAGAGTCCTTCGTTGAGCAGGCCCGTGAGCGGTGAGATCGTCGCGAGCGCGTGCTTGTTCGCGGCCGGCACCGGCGTCGATGCGAACGGGCCCGCCGCGAACACGATCGGATTGTCCGGACCGAGCGGGTCGAGCGGACCACGCACGCGCTCCTCGATCAGTCGCACGGCAAGCCCGACGCCGCCGAGCGCGTCGGCGAACACGTCATCACCGAGCACGGTGCGGCGCCACGTGCGCGTCGTGAGATCGATTTCGAGCAAGTCGCGCGGTCCCACGAACGTTCCCGCGCCGCGCGCGCCGGCCGTCATCGTCATCCGCCGCTCGCGAGGAACAGCACGCACGGGCGATCCGCATCGCGGAACGTGTCGTCTTGTCCGACCGGGCGGCGGCCGTCGAGCAGCATCAAGTTCGGCTCGACGAACGCGTCGAGCTCCGGCGCGATGACGTCGGGAACGAGCGCGGGCACAGCATCCGCCAGCGAGCGCAGGAAATCGCGGAGCGTCACGGGCTCATCGACGGCAAGCTCGACGTGCGAGACGCCGGCGAGCGCGCGCGCCATTCCGAACAGCTCGACCTTCATCGGGCGGACACCACGCTCGGTTCGACGATGCGGACGTCGCCCGCGTGCGCGCAGTCGTAGCCGCCGAGCGCCTCGACGTCGGCGCGAAACGCCGGTTCGTGCAGGATCGCGATGAGGCGCGCCACGCGCGGCTCGTCCAGCAGCGACGCCGGCAGCGCGAGCTCGTAGGGCTCCCACGCGACCGGGATGAAATCCAAGCCGAACGCGCGCGCCGCGGCGCGGATCGCGAGCCCGGTGTCGGCGCTGCCGTTCGCGACGAGCTGCGCGACGGCGAGGTGCGAGAACTCCATCCGCTCGTAGCCCGCGATCGATTCGGGCGCGATCTGCGCGCGCGTCAAGAGCGCGTCGAGCAGGATGCGCGTTCCGGCGTCGGGCTGGCGGTTCACATAACGCGCGTGCGTTCGCGCGACGTCGGCGAGCGTCTCGATCCCGAGCGGGTTGCCGCGCGCGACGAGAAGTCCTTGCTCGCGCTCCGCGAGCCGCACCAACGCGACGGGCTCGCGCGGCCCGTAGCGCCGCACGGCTTCATCGTTGTACGTTCCGGTGCCGGGGTCCAAGACGTGCGTTCCGCCGAGGTGCGCGGAGCGCTCGCGCAGCGCGACGAGCCCTGCGATGCTGCCCACGTGCGCCGACACGAGCTCGACGTCTTCAGCGGCGAGCCGCCCCGCGAGCAGATCCAGAGCGACGTCATGGCTTCCCACGGCTAGCAGCGTCCGCTCGATGCGCGCGAGCGGTCGCAGCGCGCGCGCCGCCAAGCGCGTACCGGCCCGCGCACCTTCGCTGAAACGCGGCACGGTCAGCAGCACGTTCGCGCGCGAGAGCGACGTGATCACGCCCGCACCGCGCCGCAGCGGCGTCGCGACGAGACGCCCGTCGACGCGCGCCGCCACCGCGCGCACGTACTCGTCCTCGCCGAGCGGCGAGAACAGCTTGCGCGTGAGCTCGACCTCGATCTCACGCGGCTCGTCCGCGTCACGCCGCCCGAGCCGCTCGAGCAGCGGCCGCAAGAACAAATCAGCGCAGATCGCCGCGCTGACCGGATACCCGGGAATCCCGAGCAGCGGCACACCGCGAACCGGCTCCGCCGCCACGACATCCCGCGGACGAGCTCCGGCGACCGGCTCTTCACGATCCGCTGAAATGACGGCCGAAGCGGGAGGATCGGTCGCAACCGCCAGCACCAACGGATGTCCCGGCCGGATCGCCACCCCGTGCACCACGACCGTGCCGAAGCGTTCGAACACGCTCGCCGTGTAGTCGTCGCGGCCTGCGGATGAGCCCGCGTTCACGACCACGACGTCGCTCAGCGCGATCGCATCGCGTACAGCCTCTGCGATCGCGTTCTCGTCGTCGCGCACGCGTACCGACTGCACGATGTTGCCGCCGTACGAGCGCACGCACGCGCGCAGCAGTACCGCGTTGGAATCCAGGATTGCGCCGGGCTCCGGCGCGCCGGTCGTCACATCGACCAATTCGTCGCCCGTCGTGATCACCGCGGCGCGCGGCCGCCGCACCACGTCTACCTGCGCGACGCCGGCCGCCGCGCACGCCGCGAGATCCGCTGCGCCGAGACGCCGCATCGCGGGCACGACCACCTCGCTCGCCACGACGTCTTCGCCGATCGCGCGCACGTGCTCGAACGGGGCGACCGCCGCGCGAATCGCGACACGCCCGCCGGCGCGCGGCTCCACGCGCTCGATCGGGATCACCGCATCGAATCCGTCCGGCAGCGGATCGCCCGTGTCGACTACGACCGCTTCCTCCGTCGTGAGTTCCAGCGGCGCCGTTTCGCGCGCACCGCGCGTGCGCGCCGCGACGACCGCGATCCCGTCCATCGCGCACGCATGGTAGTGCGGCGACGAAAGCCGCGCGATCACCGGCCGCGCCGTCACGCGGTCGAGCGCGTCGTCCAGCGCGAGCGTCTCCGTCGCGTCGTTGCGCACGCCCGCGTCGTGCAGCGCCGCCTCGAAACGCGCGCGCGCGGTCTCGAGCGGCACGTCGTGCAGGAATACCGCGCGCTCGGTCACGGCACGATCACCCGCACGCGTTCGCCTGCGCTCACGCCGCTGCGGTCGAGCGGCACCGCGATGAGCGCGTCGGCGCGCACCAGCGTGAAGATGAGGTTCGACGCGCCGAACACCGGCGTCGCGTGCAGCTCGCCGTCCGCGCCGCGCGCCAGCGTGCACGGCACGTAATCCTCGCGGCCCGGACGTGACGGCAGCGGCACGTCGAGAACCGCGCTCAGCTCGCGCTCGTCGCCCAAGCCGGCCTGCCCCGCGCTCCCCGAACCGTCGTCCACGCGCTCGCCGCCGAGCAGCCGCACGAGCGGCCGCACGATCCGCCACGCCACCACCAGCGCGCTGGCGGGATTTCCCGGCAGCCCGACGACCGGCGTGCCGTCGCAAAGAGCGAGCACGGTCGGCTTTCCGGGCTTGATCGCGATCCCGTGCACCAGCACGCCGGGTGATCCCAGCCGCGAAACGACCTGCGCGGTGAGATCGCGCACGGACACCGACGAGCCGGCCGACAGCACGACCGCGTCCGCATTCGCGAGCGCGGCGCGCAGCACGCGCTCGATGTCGGCCGCGTCGTCGGGCACGATACCGAGCTGCACGGACACGCCGCCCGCCTGCGTCACGACGGCCGCGACCGTGGTCGCGTTCACGTCGCGCACCTGCGCCGGTCCGGGCGTCGCCGCCGCTGGAACCACCTCGTCGCCGGTGGACAGGATCGCGATCCGCGGCCGCGCGCGCACCGTCACGCGCGTCACGCCGAGCGCCGCCAGCCCGCCCAAATCGGCCGCGCGCAAACGCCGGCCCGCCGGCACCGCGACCGCGCCGGCGAGCACGTCCTCGCCGATGGTGAGCACGTTGTCGCCCGCCGGTGCGGACGCGAGCACCTCGACTTCCGCCTGTCCCGAGGCGCCGTGGAGGTTGGTGTCCTCGACCATGACGACCGCGTCGGCGCCCGGCGGCAGCATCGCTCCGGTGTGGGTGCGCACCGCCTCGCGGACGCCCACGCGCCGCTGCGGAACCACCCCGGTCGGGACGTCGTCGATCAGGCGCAGGTACGCGGGGGAGCTCTCCGAGGCGCCGTGCGTGTCGGCCGCGCGTACGGCGTAGCCATCCATCGTCGCGCGGGCGAACGCGGGCAGCGTCTCCGCCGCGCGGACGTCGTCGAACAGGACGCGGCCGAGCGCCGCGTCGAGCGGGACGATTTCCGGCCGCTCGATCGGGGAACAACCGCGACCAAAGGTCGCGA
>JAXDMB010000446.1:0-10169 GCA_034666325.1 Vulcanimicrobiota bacterium | reverse complement strand
GCGCTATCTGATCAAGGCGAACGAGTCCACGATCCGCGCGCGCAAAGGCGACGAGGCGAAGGTCGTCGCGATCCAGACCGGGCTGCTCGGCATTCAGACCGATCTCGAGAGCCAGGAGGCGCAGGCGCGTCAGCAGCGCCTCGCGCTCGACGGACTGGCGCGCCAGCGCACGATGCTGCTAGCGTCGGCCGACGCCGAGCGCAAGCAGGTGCAGTCGCAGGTCAACGAGCTCGACGAGATGTCCGCGGAAGCCGAGGCGCAGCTCGAAGCGCTGATCCGCGCGAAACAGGAAGAAGAGGAGCAGCGCCGCCTGGCCGAGCGGCGCGCGCGCCAGCTCGCCGGCGAGGAGCTTCCGCCCGAGCTCAAGGCGCCGGGCCAGCTGATCTGGCCCGCCTCCGGGCCCATCACCTCGCCCTTCGGGATGCGCAACAACCCGGTCACCCACGTGTTCGTGCTGCACGCCGGGATCGACATCGGGGTAGGCTCCGGCACGACGGTCGCCGCGGCAGCCGAAGGGCGCGTGATCGTCGCCGGCTGGGAGGGCGGCTGCGGCAACATGGTGGTGCTCGACCACGGCGGCCGTTTGGCGACCGAGTACTGCCATCTCTCGCAGATTTTCGTGGGCGTCGGGCAGGACGTCCAGCGCGGGCAGGCCATCGCGGCGTCCGGCTCGACCGGCAACTCGACCGGTCCCCACCTCCACTTCGGCGTCCGCGTCAACGGCCGCCCGGTCGACCCGATGTCCTACCTCCGCTGACGTCCTTCGCTCCCCAGCGCGATCCAAGGGGAAGTGGGAACGGTTAGAGCCTGATGCGGCGATGGAACAATCCAGCCATCGTGCGGGTTCAATGGGAATACCGACTCGCCGCCCCTCCCTCCGCAAGGACCGCCGTTTGACCGCCCGCACCCGTCTGTTGTCCGCCGCCTTCGTCGTCGCGGTCGCCGCCCTAGGCGGCGCCGCTTACGCGGAGCGCGCCGCCGCGTCGCCCGACGCGCAGCCGATCGTGATCGGCGGGGGCCGCCAGATCGTCGGCCTCGACATCGGCACGCTGCTCGGCAAGGGCGATCCGCAGCGCCAGATGCTGGCGCTGGCGTACGAGCGCGTGGAGCACGCCTACTACAAGCCCGTCGCCGACCAGCTCATGGTCGTGGGCGAGCAGAAGGCGCTGACCGCCTTCCTCAAAGCGAAGAGAGTGGCCGACCCGCAGGTGCCCAAGAGCACGGCGACCGGCAACCGCGACCGCGACCTCGCCATCCTCGAGCGGACGCTCACGTCCGTGCAGACGCGCTACGCCGGCCTCGCGCCCCGCAGCATGTACACGCAGGTCGCGCTCACCGGCATGCTCGGCGGCCTGGGCGATCCGTACACCACGTACCTGTCGCCGCAAGAGATCAACGGCCTCGACGAACAGCTCCGCGGCGGCAACTTCGGCGGCATCGGCGTCTACATCGTGCAGGACGCGAAGACCGGCGCGATCCTCGTCGACCCCATCGAAGGCAACCCCGCGATCAAAGCGGGCGTGCGCCCCGGCGACACGATCGTCGCCGTCGACGGCAAGTCGACGATGGGCCAGAAGCTCGACCTGGTGGAGCGCGAGATTCGCGGCCCGCTCGGCACCGTCGTGACGCTGACGATCAAGCGCCACGGCGCCGAGACGCCGACCGCGGTGCGCGTCACGCGCGCCGAGATCCACGTCCCGTCGGTCCGCTCGAAGATCGAGAGCGACATCGAGTACGTGCGGCTGTCCGACTTCGGCACGACGTCGGCCGATGAAGTGCGCGCCGCGTTCCTCGACGGCAAGAAGCACAACGTGCACGGCTATATTCTCGATCTGCGCAACAACGGCGGCGGCCTGCTCGACGCGGCCGTCGACATCTCCAGCCTGTTCATCGCGCAAGGCGCGATCGTCTCGACCATCGACCGCGCCGGCGACCGCGACGTGCGCAGCGCGAGCGGCCATTCGATCGGCACGAAGCCGCTCGTTATTCTCGTCAACAAGTACACCGCGAGCGCGTCGGAGATCACCGCCGGCGCCGTGCAGGACTACGGCGTCGGAACGCTCGTCGGCGAGAAGACGTTCGGCAAAGGCGTCGTGCAGAGTCTCTACACGCTGCCCGACAAGGGCGCGCTCAAGATCACGACGGCCCGCTACGTCACGCCGAAGGGCCGCGACATTCACCACAAGGGCATCGTGCCCGACGTGGTCGTCACGCAGCGCGTCGATCTCCCCATCATCGACACGGCCGCGGACAAGCAGTTAAGCGCCGCCAAGAAGATCATCGAAAGCAAGAGTAACGAGTCATGAAACGCATCGTCCCCGTCACCCTGGCCGCGCTGCTCGCGCTCGCCACCGCGCACGTTCCCGCGGCGACCGCCGCCGGGCCGTCGCTGTCGTCGCAGCAAACGGAACAGCTCGTCGCGAGCTACACCCACCTCACCGCGGACTTCTACAAGAAGGTCGACCGGCAGGCGGCGCTGGACGGCGCGCGCACGTCGATGGTCGACTATCTCAAGAAGCACAAGGTCGCGAACGCCAACCTGCCGGCGCTGCGCGCGAGCGACGACGACCTCACCAACGTCGAAGCGCTCAACCGCGAAGTATCGACCGCGGTGACCGAGTACGCCGGAAAGCTGGAGCCGGTCGAAGCGATCACGCCGTCGTCGCAGATCACGTACGCGGCGATCGCCGGCGTGCTCGGGTCGGTGAAAGACCGCTACACCGTCTTTTTGTCGCCCAAAGAATACGCGGCGCTCAACGAAGGTCTCGACGGCACGTCGTTCGGCGGCGTCGGCATCTCGTACAGCGTCGACGAAAAGACGCACTTCCTGCACGTCGAGAACGTCATTCTCGACGGGCCGTCCGACAAAGCGGGCGTGCAGTCCGACGACTTCATCACCGCGATCGACGGCAAGCCGACGGCACAAATATTCGAAGGCGCGACGACGCTCGAAGTGCAGCAGAAACGCGTGACGACGGCGCTGCGCGGCGATCCCGGCACGCGCGTGCGGCTCACGATCCAGCGCAGCGGCAAGCTGCTCGAGCCGGTGACGATCACGCGGCAAACGATTCATCAGCCGAGCGTCAGCTCGAAGATGCTCCCC
This sequence comes from Vulcanimicrobiota bacterium, assembly GCA_034666325.1. Taxonomy (GTDB): domain Bacteria; phylum Vulcanimicrobiota; class Vulcanimicrobiia; order Vulcanimicrobiales; family Vulcanimicrobiaceae; genus Vulcanimicrobium. The sequence continues at coordinate 7,066 of JAXDMB010000446.1, read as the reverse complement.
GGGAACATCGGCTACGTCGACCTCGCCGTATTCGGTTCGACGACCGCGGCGGAGCTCGGCACCGCGCTCAAACGGCTCGACTCGCAAGGCGCGAAGGCGTACGTCCTCGACCTGCGCTACAACGGCGGCGGCTATCTCAACGCCGCGGTCGACGTGTCGTCGAAGTTCATCTCGAGCGGTCCGATCGTCAGCGTGAAATCGCGCGCCGGCACCGACACGGAGTACGACGCGGAGAACACGGCGATCGCGCCGCGCCCGCTCGCCGTGCTGGTGAACCAGTACACCGCGTCCGCGTCGGAGATCACCGCCGGCGCGATCCAGGACAGCGGCGTCGGCACGCTCGTCGGCGTGAAGACGTTCGGCAAGGGCGTCGTACAGACGATCTTCCCGCTGCGCGACGGCTCGGCGGTGAAGATCACGACCGCGCGCTACTTCACGCCCAAGGGCCGCGACATCAACGCGGTCGGCATCGAGCCCGAGATCAAGAGCGAGATTCCGAAGGACCAGAAGATTCGTCCCGGCGACATCGCGCAGGACCCGCAGCTCGTCGCGGCGCTGAACTTCATCAACGGCCGCATCGCACAAGCGGGCTCGCGCTAGCGCGAAGCTTACAGGCGGGCTCGCGCGAAGCGAACCCGCCTGTTCTAAACCGGCGCCGGTGTGCGCGACGCCGTCAGCGCGACGGCGAAGCGGCCGGCGCGGGTGCGGCCGGTGCCGCGGCAGCAGGCGCTGCCGGAGCTGCTGGAGCCGCCTGCGGGTCCGCGGACGGTGCCGGGATCGCGGCGGCCGCGGCCGCCGAGAACTCGGCCGTCGTGACTTTCACGTCGAAGACCGTCTCCGGCATGATCGTCACGTCTTCGCCGCGGATCCAGCGCGACGCCATGAACGCGGCGAACTTGCGGTTGTGCCCGTCGGCGGCGAGCTTGCCGGTGAGCGGGACCGCTTCGCCCGACACGGTCTTCGTGCTCACGGCGATCAGGTGCAGGTTGCCTTCGTGGCCGTTCATGCCCGCGATGCCCGCGAGCTCGACCTTGCCGAGCGCCGGCGTGTCCTTGGCGATGACGGTCTTGCCGTCGACCGTCACGTCCTCGGCGACGATCAGCGTGACGGGCTCACCGGTGCGAATGCGATTGCTCGAGTACGGCTGCGACACGTGAACCTTCACGACGGTGTTGATCGCTACTCCGGCGACCGGCGCGCCGGTCGTGGGAGCGCCGGGCGTGTCGCTCGCAGACGCCGTGGTCGCGGTCATCGCAACGATCGCAGCACCGACGACGAGCCGATGGATCTGAGTCATCATTCCGGGCCTCCAAGAAAGCGAGCAACGAGCCGGACCATTAGGTCCGGCCGCTGCGGCGAGATCGTTTCGTGCCGGGCGTTCGAGACGGGGCATAAGCGTCCCGTCGCGTTTACACGCGCGGCGAACGCTCTTAACAGTGAGCGCTACCGCTACATCAGCGCTTCTTGCGGGTGCTCGCGGCTTTCTTCGCGGCGGGCGCCTTGCGCGCGCTCGTCGCTTTCTTCGCGCTCGCGGCAGCTTTGCTCGGCGCGGCCTTCTTGGCGGCCGCTTTGCGCGCGGGCGCCTTTTTCGCAGCCGCCGCACGGGTCGCCGTGGCCGGGGCCTTCTTCGCCTTGCTGGCCGGCGCCGCAGCGGTGCTCGCCTTGCGAGCGCGCGCCGCCGGCTTGGCGGCCGCTGCCTGCGGCTCGGGCACCACGGCGGCTGCCGCGGTGGTGCGGCCGCGCGTCGCCGTGCGCTTCGGCGCCGGTTCGGCCGCAGCGACGGCGGTCGCGGGCTCCGTGCTCGCCTCCGGGCCGCGTTTGCGCGGCCGGCCGCGGCGCGGCGTCGTGTCGGCGGCGGACGCCGCGGGTGCGGGCTGCTGGCGCGCCGGTTCGGCGGCCGGTGCGGGGAGTGCGCGGACCGGTGCCGCGGCTTCCAGCTGGCCGCCACGGGCGGGTGCGGGTTCGGCTCCGCCCGTGCGGCGGCGGCGCGACGGCCGTGCGGCCTTCACGGTCTCCGACGGCGCGGGCGGCGCGGTGATGACCGGCGGCGGGGGCTCCACCGCGATGTCGCCGCGCTTGCGGTTCCAGGGCGCGATCGCGCGTGACGGGGTCGGGGGCGCGGTCTCGCCGGTCGCGTGAGCGCCGCCCTCGGGGTCGACGCGGAAGATGTGCCGGTCCGGCATGGGCTGCTGCTGCGAATCCGCGGCGACGCCCTGTCCCGGCTGGCCTTCGCCCGCACCACCGCGGCCGCGGCGGCGACGGCGGCGACGACGGCGCTTGCGGTCGCCGTTCCCGGTGTCGCCCGCCACGCCGGCGCCCGGCTGGGCGACGGCAACGGCTTCGGCTTCGTCCTCGTCTTCTTCGTCGTCCGCTTCCGCGGTCGTGGCGCGTCCGGCGGCGACCGGGGCCGCGGCGCTGGCGACGTCCGCACCGCGGCCGCCACGGCGGCGGCGGCGACGGCGGCGGCGGCCGCCCTCTTCACCTTCGTGCTCGGATTCAGCCTCGCCGTTCGCTGCTGCCGGGGCGGCACCGACCGCACCAGCGGCTGCGGCCGCGGCGGGCGTCACGGGCGGGCGCAGTGTCGGCGGCGGGGCGTGGACCGCTCCGAAGCGGTCGCCCGACAGCTTCTCGCCCGGCAGAACCGCCTGCCCGGAACCCGTCGCGGGGCCGCTGATGCGCGTGCCCGACAGGGACTCGCCCGGGAGCAGCGCGACGGAGCCGTCGGCGGCCTTCTGGGCGGTCGTCTTGGGCGTGCTCTTCTTGGCGGCCACCTCTTCGGACGTCGAGATGCCGATGGCGGTCCGGCCGCCCAGTCCCTTCTCGGCCTCTTCGGCCAGCTCGCGCAGCTCGTCGGCCTGCTCGGCCGGGGTGAGCTCGCGCTAGCGACCGCGGCCGCCGCGGCGGCGCTTCTTGCTCCCGCGGCCCTCGCCGATCGCCGTAGCGGCTTCGACGGGGCTGCGCGGCTCCGCCAGGATGTCGCTGCCGTCCACGTCGAGGATCTTGATCTTGATCGTCTTGCCGGCGGCGTTCGCCGCGTTCTCGACCTCGATCAGGCGGCCGGCGACGATCGCCGCGGCCGACGTCGGGTTGGGAAGGCGCAGCGTGAGCAGCTCGACCTCGAACTCGTCGCCGACCCGGATCGGCCCGAGCGTCGGCAGCTTGTCGTCGCCCCACACGATCCGCGGGCGTTCCGGATGGACCGCGGGATCGACGAAGACGTCGATCTTCGTGCCGACGCGCTCGGCGAGCTGGACGCGCTCGTCCTCGTACCAGTACTCCGCTTGCGCGGCGACGGTCGGCGACGCGGCGATGTGCACGTGCTTGGCTTCACCGTTGCGGTGGCCGAGAATTTCACGGAACGTTCCGATCGTCACGGACTCCGGCGACATCACGCTGCCGAGGCCTTCGCACGTGGGACACTTGCCGCGCAGCTGCTGGCCGAGATCCTTGCCGACGCGCTTGCGCGTGAACTCGAGCAGCCCCAGCGGCGAGAACGACTGGATCGTGGAGCGCGTGCGGTCTTTGCGCAGGCCTTCCTGCAGCGCGCCGATCACGCGGTTGCGGTCGTTCTCCGACGACATGTCGATGAAGTCGCACACGATGATGCCGCCGATGTCGCGCAAGCGCACTTGGCGCGCGACTTCCGTCGCGGCTTCGACGTTGGTGCGCACGATCGTGTCGTCCAAGTTCTTGCCGCCGGTGAACTTGCCGGAGTTGACGTCGACGACGGTCAGCGCTTCGGTGGACTCGATCACGATGGAACCGCCCGACGGCAGCTTCACCGTGGGCTTCATCAGCCGCTGGATCTCTTCGTCGATATTGAAGTCGGCGAACAGCCGCTTTCCGCTCTCGTAGTACTTGATGCGGTCGACGTACTGCGGGCCCAGCAGGCGCATGAAGTCGCGCACGTTTTCCGTCTCGGTCTCGTCGTCGAGCCAGACGTTGGCGACTTCGGGCGTGATGAAGTCGCGCGCCGTCTTGTAGACGAGGTTCATGTCCTTGTGCAGCAGCGCCGGCGACGCGACGCGTTTGTACTGCTCGAGAATCCCGTGCCACATCCGGATCAGCACGCCGAGATCGGCGATGAGCTCGGCGCTCGACACGTTGGCGGCCGCGGTGCGCACGACGGTCGCCATCCCCTCGGGACGGATCGCCTTCATGATCGTCTTGAGCCGGTTGCGCTCGTCGGCGGACTCGATCTTGCGCGACACGCCGCTGAACTTGCCGGTGGGCATCAGGATCAAATAGCGCCCGGGCAGCGAGATGTTGGTGGACACGCGCGCGCCTTTGAGGCCGCGCGGCTCCTTGACGATCTGCACGAGGACGTCGTCGCCGCGGCTCACCTTCTCGGTGATCGTGTAACCGCTGCGGCCTTGCGTGACCTCGACGTCGCCGATGTTGAGCGGCGTCTTGTTGATGTCGTCGACGTACAAGAACGCGTTGCGCCCCAGGCCGATGTCGACGAAGCTGGCGCCCATCCCCGGCAGGACGTTGACGACCTTGCCTTTGTAGATCGAGCCGATGACGCGCTCTTCACGCTCGACGTAGACTTCCGCGAGACGGCCGTCCTCGAGGATCGCGACGCGGTTCTCCCACGGATCGCTCGAGATCAGGATGTCGGTGGGCAAAGTAGTAACTGGCCTCTCTCGGACGCTCGCACCAGTCGTCCGCGCGCACATCGCGACGACGCATGCGCGTCATCGAGCGGGCGCCGCGGGCGGACGCTCTCGTCCTCTTCGTTCAGGTTGATGATTTCTTCGGGTTCGCTCGGGGCTGAAATTTGCTGAATGCGTCCGGACGATCCAACGCCAAGCTCTTCAGCTCGGCGCAATCGCCCCTCGGATGCTCTCATGCCGCCAGTTCCGGGACGTCCCAGAATGGTCCTCTGATCCGACCGAGGCAGCAGCCTGGCGGCCGTACGGCCTCTCGCCCGGCTGCTATTCCTCGGTGATGTCGTCCGCGCTGTACGGATACGCGGCGAGCTCGTCGAGCGCGATCTTCAGCCGCTGCTTCACCAGCTCGACGCGCGAGCGCGCGCCGACATCCGGACCGAACGCTTTCGCGCGCACCGCGACCTCGTTCGCGAGCGCCTCCACCTCGCGGCTGTGCGCTTCGAGCCGCTCGAGCGGCGTCCCGTCGTCGTTCATGTGGCGCTGCTCCTCGCCCGAATCATCAGGCCCACGGCTCGAACACCTTGCGAAACGGTATTCCCTGCTCTTCGAGCCAGTGCTTCATCGCGTAGTAGTCGGCGAACCGTTCCTGCACGAGCCGCAAGAGCAGCTCGTCGCGGTCGCTGTTCGCGGGCGGTGTTTCCGGCGCGGCCAGGCGGGCAAGCGCGGCGTCCTTCGCGGCGGCGTCGAGCACGAGCTGGAACGCGACGTCGTTTCCGAGCCACGTCTGCGCATCCGGGCTGAAATCGTACAGCTCCACCACGAGATTGCCGGCCGCGTCGATCCCGGCGGACGACGCGGTGTGGTCGAGCACGCCGCGCAGCTTCACGCGCTGGTTCGCATTCATGCGCGGCGCGCCGCGTCGCCGAACACGAGCTTGTCTTTTTGCAGCACGATGTTGAGCAGGATGCCGACCGCGATGTAGTCGGTCATGAGCGCGCTGCCGCCGTACGACATGAACGGCAGCGGGATGCCGGTGATCGGCATGATGCCGATCGTCATGCCGACGTTGACGATGATGTGGAACGCGAGCATCGCGACGAGACCCACCGCGAGCAGCACGCCGAAACGGTCTTTCGCCGCGAGCACCGCGCGCATCGCCGAGCCGATGATGACGGCGTACAGGGCGAGCAGCAAGACGGCGCCTACGAAGCCCGCTTCTTCGCCGACCGCGGTGAAGATGAAATCGCGGGAGTTCTCCGGCACGAACGCGAGCTGCGTCTGCGTGCCGTGGTGCAGCCCCTTGCCGAACCACTGGCCGCTCCCGACCGCGATCTTCGACTGTTTCAGATTGTAGCCGACGCCTTGCGGATCGAGCTTCGGGTCGAGGAACACCATCAAGCGCGCGCGCTGAAACGGCTTTAGCATGTGCTCGCTGGTGAGCACGTACGCCGCGGCGCTCACGACGCCGCCGATGTACAGCGCGAAGTCGATCAGGTTCGGCAGCCCGAAATAGAGCTCGGCGGTGAGGATCGCGCCGATCACGAGCGTCGTCCCGAGATCGGGCTGCTTGAGGATCAGCACCGCCGGCACGGCGACCGCGAGCAACGGCAGCCAGAGATCTTGAATCTTCTGGAAGGTGCTGCGGCACAGCAGCGCCGCGATCGAGATCGCGAGCACCACCTTCGCGGGCTCCGACGGCTGGAACTGGAACGGACCGATCTGAATCCAGCGCGCCGCACCGAGCGCCGCGTGGCCCTTGAAGCTGATGAACACGAGCAGGCCCAGCGTGACCACGTACAGCGGCAGCGCCCAGCGGCGCCACATGCGGTAGTCGACGAACGCCGTGCCGACCATCATCGCGATCCCGACCGCGCCGTACACGAGCTGCTTGCGCCACTCGTCCGCGGCATAGGGCGAGTGCAGCGTCGCGGAGCGGATGAACGCGATGCCGAGCAGCGTCACGAGCACCGGCGCGATCGCGAGCGGCCAGTTGAACCGGGTGTACCAGGGGCGTTCCACTGCGGGCGCTCTTCGACGCCCCACCAGGCGACTCCGCAGCGAGCTGGGCGGCCCGCCCGGCGGTCAGGCGCGCGGTTGGACGGTGCGGAACGTGACGTTGACGCGCGGCGCTCGCACCATCGGCTCTTTGGGCACCTGGTGTTTCCAGCAGCGCTGCGACTCGCCGCTCATCAGCAGCAGGCTGCCCTGCTCGAGCGTCAGCCCGCGGTTGTCGCCGCCGTGCAGCGGGCGCAGCTCGAAGCGGCGCGCCGCGCCGAGGCTGACCGAGGCGATCACCGGCCGTTCGCCCAGCTCGCACTCGTCGTCCGCGTGCCACCCCATGCTGTCGCTGCCGGTGCGGTACAGGTTGAGCAGCGCGCTGTTGAACCGCACGCCCAGCGCGACGTGCAAGCGGTCGCGCAGCCGCGCGAGGCCCGAGGTCCAGGCGCGCGGCT
>JAXDMB010000445.1:0-11206 GCA_034666325.1 Vulcanimicrobiota bacterium | reverse complement strand
CGTGGTCGACGGATCGCCGCCGGATATTTTCGCACACCACGCCGCGGCCTGGCCGCGCGCGATCACGCACATTGCCGTCGACGAGGACCGCCGTATCGATCTCAACGGCAAAGTCGGCGGCGTCGTGACCGGGCTGCGCCGCGTGCGCACCGCGAAGGCGGTGATCGCGGACGACGACGTGCGCTACGATCCGTTCGGGCTCAGCCGCATCGCGGCGCTGCTCGACGGCGCCGACATCGTGCGCCCGCAGAACGTGTTCGCGCCCGCGCCGTGGCACGCCGTGCTCGACACCGGGCGCACGCTCATCGCGCGCGCGACCGGCGGCGACTGGCCCGGAACGCTCGGCGTGCGGATGGATGCGTATCGCCGCGTGGGCGGCTACGACGGCGACGTGCTGTTCGAGAACTTGGAGCTGGTGCGCACGCTGCGCGCCGCGGGCGGGCGCGAGTTCGTCGCGTTCGACCTGTTCGTCCCGCGCCGGCCGCCGACGACCGAGCACTACCTGTCGCAGCGCGTGCGCCAGGCGTACGACGAGTTCGCCCGGCCCGAGCGGCTCGTCGCGCAGCTCGCGATCGCGCCGCTGCTCGCGCTTGCGACGTACCGGTTCGGCGCGCGCGCGCTCGGCGCGCTCGCGCTCGGCTCGATGGTGCTGGCGGAAGCCGGCCGCCGCCGCAACGGCGGAACGCGCGTTTTTTCGCCGCTCGCGTCCGTGCTCGCACCGGCGTGGGTGCTCGAGCGCGCGGCGACGTCGTGGAGCGCGCTCGCGCTGCGCGCCGCGCGCGGCGGCGTGCGTTACTCGCACGGAAGGCTCCGCAACACCGCGAACCCCGAGCGCGTGCTGCGCGCGCGGCTGGCCGCGGACGACGCCGTTCTTCGCCGCGCGCAGGACGAGCGATGAGCGATACCGCGCTTGAGTACCTCGAATGCGCGTGGCTCAATCCGTTCGACAGCGACGCCGCCCGAACGCACTCGTCGTATCACGGACCGCACGACGGCGATCTCGTGCGGCTGCTCGAAACCGCGCCGGCGAACCCGTTCGCGCGCGTCGCCAACGCGGCGTTCCGCAGCTTCGTGTTCGACGACGCGTTCTCGTGCCTGGGCGCGAAGTCGTCGCTGCGCCGCGACAACTATCGGCTCGGAGTGTACGAGCGGCTGGACGATCCCGCGATCACCGAAGGCCTCGCGCGCGATCTCTACGCGTTCGCGGCGGAGCGCAAAGGTTTCGAAAGCGACTTCACGACGTTCATCGCGGTGTTCCGCGGGCGCGAGCACCCGACCGAGGAGACGTTCGAGCACGCGCTGTGGTCGCAGCTGCAGCGCCTGCACGATCTCGACGCGCGCTATCATCCGTGGGACGCGCGCGTCAGCGACGATCCGGGCGATCCCGGGTTCTCGTTCAGCGTCGCGGGCAACGCGTTCTTCGTGGTGGGCTTGCACCCCGCGGCCTCGCGGGCGGCGCGCCGCTTCGCCTGGCCGACGCTCGTGTTCAACGCGCACGAGCAGTTCGAGCACCTGCGCGCGGACGGGCGCTTCGGCGGCCTGCAGCGGCAGATCCGCATCCGCGAGCTGCGCCTCGACGGCGTGCTGAACCCGAACCTCGCGGACTACGGACACCATTCCGAGGCGCGCCAATACTCCGGCCGCGCGACCGGCGAGGCGTGGGCATGCCCGTTCAAGGCCAAGCGCTGACGACGATCCCGCCGCGCAGCGGGACGGCGTTCGTGCTCGAGCGCGGTGACGTGCTGACGGTCGTCGACCCGGAGGGCGAGCAGGTGGCGGACCTCGTCGCGTTCGCGGCAGACGATCCCCGCGAGGCGCTCTCGAACGGCCGCACGTTCGACTACGAGCAGACGATCGCGCTGACGGCGGGCAACCGGCTGTGGTCGAACCGCTCGCGCCCGCTGCTGACCATCGTCCGCGACGACGCGGGAACGCACGACTTCTTGCTGACGCCGTGCAGCCGCGACACCTGGCGGCTGTGTTACGGCGGCGCCCACGACGACGTTCCGGGCTGCTTCGGCAACCTGTCCGCCGCGCTGGCGCGGTACGGGATCGAGCCCGACGCGATCCCGACCACGTTCAACGTCTTCATGCGCGTCGAGGCCGGCGCGGGCGGCCGGCTGGCCGTGCTGCCGCCGGCATCGCGGCCGGGCGACGCCTTCGCCGTGCGCGCGGAGGAACGGCTCGTCGTCGGGCTGACCGCCTGCTCGGCCGCCCAGTCGTGCAACAGCCGCTTCAAGCCGATCCGGTATTCCATAGAAGCTGCAGCCTCGCACGAGTAGGGTCCGGCGCCTCTCGCCAGGGCCCGACGGCTCGCTCGCGCGTTGACGCTCTCCCCGTGAGATGGTATGCTTCGGAGGTTCCGGCCGGACCGCCGTGGTTCGGCCGCTTTCGTGTGTGTTCCGGAGTACTGAGTGCCGACTATCTCCCAGCTGGTCCGCAAGGGCCGCGAGAAACAGCAGAAAAAGGTGAAAACCCCGGCGTTCCGCGTCGTCTCGACCGGACCCAAGCCGGGCCACCCCGACCTGCCCAACCGCACCTTCGAGGTCGCGGGTAACCCGCAGCGCCGCGGCGTCTGCACTCAGGTCAAGACGATCACGCCGAAGAAGCCGAACTCGGCGCTGCGCAAAGTCGCGCGCGTGCGCCTCACCAACGGTGAGGAAGTCACGGCGTACATCCCCGGCATCGGCCACAACCTCCAGGAGCACTCGGTGGTCCTGATCCGCGGCGGCCGCGTCAAAGATCTCCCCGGCGTGCGCTACCACATCATCCGCGGCACGCTCGACACCTCGGGTGCCGCGAACCGCAAGCAAGGCCGCTCGAAATACGGCGCCAAGCGCAACGTGAAGAAGAAGTAAGGAACCGCGTTTCTCATGCCTCGTAAGGGACCCGTCCCCAAACGGCCGATTCTGCCGGACCCCAAGTTCGGTTCGAAAGTGCTCGCGCGCTTCATCAACAAGGTGATGCTGCGCGGGAAGAAGTCCGTCGCCGAGCTGATCACGTACGACGCGCTGGAGCTCGTCGCGACGCGCACCGGCCGCGATCCGATGGACATCTTCACGCAGGCGCTGGGGAACGCGATGCCGCTGGTCGAGGTCCGTCCGCGGCGCGTCGGCGGTGCGACGTACCAGGTGCCGATGGAGGTCCGCCCGGACCGCCGCCAGGCGATGGCGATGCGCTGGCTGATCACGTACGCCCGCACGCGCCCCGGCAAGTCGATGACGGAGAAGCTCGCGAACGAATTGATGGACGCCGCCAACAACCAGGGCCAGTCGATCAAGAAGCGCGAGGACACGCACAAGATGGCTGAAGCCAACAAGGCTTTCGCCCACTACCGCTGGTGATCGGCACTCCTTAGGTTCTTCATGGCTCTCAAACGCGACTATCCGCTCGAACACACCCGCAACATCGGGATCGCTGCTCACATCGACGCCGGCAAGACGACGGCGACGGAGCGGATTCTTTTCTATACCGGCCGCACGCACAAGATCGGTGAAGTCCACGACGGCGCCGCTACCATGGACTGGATGGTCCAGGAGCAGGAGCGCGGGATCACGATCACGTCCGCCGCGACCGCGTGCACCTGGCGCGACACGCGCATCAACATCATCGATACGCCAGGCCACGTGGACTTCACGGTCGAGGTCGAGCGCTCGCTGCGCGTGCTCGACGGCCTCGTCGCGCTCTTCGACTCGGTCGCCGCCGTGCAGCCGCAGTCCGAGACCGTGTGGCGCCAAGCGAACAAGTACGCCGTCCCGCGCGTCATCTTCGTCAACAAGATGGACCGCATGGGTGCGGACTTCTTCAACTGCGTCCGCCAGATCCGCACGCGCCTCGGCGCGCCGGCGACGCCGATCCAAGTTCCGATCGGCGCCGAGGGCGACTTCCTGGGCGTGGTCGACCTGTTCACGATGATGAAGATCGTCTACACGGACGATCTCGGCTCGACGTCGGATTCCACGCCCGTCACCGAAGCGGACGGCGAGCTGTTCACGACCGCGCAAGAATGGCGCCAGGCGCTGATCGAAGCGATCGCGGAGCAGGACGACGAGCTGCTAGAGATGTTTTTCGACGGCCAGGAGATCCCGGTCGAGCGCCTGCACAAAGCGTTGCGCTTGGCGACGATCAAAGGCAAAGTGCTGCCGATGCTGTGCGGTTCGGCCTTCAAGAACAAGGGCGTGCAGCCGCTGCTCGACGCCGTCGTCGACTTCTTGCCGTCACCGCTCGACGCGAAGCCGATCACCGGCAAAGACCCGAGCGACGACTCCGACATGACGCGCCAGCCGCGCGACGAAGAATACTTCGCCGCGCTCGCGTTCAAGATCGCGACCGATCCGTACGGCAACCTGACGTACTTCCGCGTCTACTCCGGCGTGCTCGAGAAGGGCTCGTACGTCTACAACGCGCGCAGCGGCCGCAAGGAGCGCATCGGGCGCATCCTGCGGATGCACGCCAACCATCGCGAAGACATCGACGCGATCGGCGCGGGCGACATCGCGGCGGCGGTGGGCCTCACCGACACGCGCACCGGCGACACGCTCTGCGACGAGAAGCATCCCATCCTGCTCGAGAACATCGTGTTCCCCGAGCCCGTCATCTCGCAGGCCATCGAGCCCAAGACGAAGGGCGACCAGGACAAGATGGGCATCGCGCTGACGCGTCTCGCCCAGGAAGATCCGACGTTCCGCATGCGGACCGACGAAGAGACGCAGCAGACGATCATCGCGGGCATGGGCGAGCTGCACCTCGAGATCATCCTCGACCGCCTCAAACGCGAGTTCAAGGTGGAAGCGAACGTCGGCAAACCGCAGGTCGCGTACAAAGAAGCGATCACCAAGAAGGTCGAGAAACAGGGCAAGTTCGTCCGGCAAACCGGGGGCAAGGGCCAGTACGGCGACGTCTGGATCCGTCTCGAGCCGGGTGAGCCGAACACGGGCTACGAATTCAAATGGGGCATCGTCGGCGGCACGATCCCCAAAGAATTCCAGAAGCCGGTCATGGAAGGGATCCGCGAGGCCTCGCAGAGCGGCGTGCTGGCCGGTTATCCCGTCCTCGACTTCAAGGTGACGGTGTTCGACGGCTCGTTCCACGACGTCGACTCGAGCGAAATGGCGTTCAAGATCGCCGGCTCGATGGCGTTCAAGGAAGCGAACCGCGCGGCGGGACCGATCCTGCTCGAACCGATCATGGGCGTCGAAGTCACCGCGCCCCGCGACTACATGGGCGCGGTCAACGGCGACCTCAACCGGCGCCGCGGGCAAATCCAGTCGCAGGACGAGGCGGTCGGCGGGGCGGTCGTGATCAACGCCTTCGTCCCGCTCAGCGAGATGTTCGGCTACGCGACCGATCTGCGGTCGGCGACTCAGGGCCGAGCCACCTACACGATGGAGTTCGCGCACTACGAAAAGGCGCCCAAGTCCATCGAAGAAGAGATCATCGCGAAGGCTCAAGGAAAAAAACTCGCGACCGCTTAGGCCTCCCAACACGTACCAACGCGCACCAGAAGGACCAAAAGAAAAAGGCATCATGGCAAAGGCAAAGTTCGAGCGGTCGAAGCCGCACGTCAACATCGGGACGACCGGACACGTCGATCACGGTAAGACGACGCTTACGGCTGCGATCATCAACTGCCTCGCGACGGAGCACTCCAGCATCCAGAAGCGCGCGGTCGACGACATCGACAACGCGCCCGAGGAGAAAGAGCGCGGCATCACGATCGCGATCTCGCATCAGGAGTACGAGACCAACGCGCGCCACTACGCGCACGTCGACTGCCCCGGGCACGCCGACTACATCAAGAACATGATCACCGGCGCGGCGCAGATGGACGGAGCGATCCTGGTCGTCGCGGCGACCGACGGTCCGATGCCGCAGACGCGCGAGCACGTGCTGCTGATGAAGCAGGTCGGCGTGCAGCGCATCGTCGTGTTCCTGAACAAGGTCGACCTCGTCGAAGACGAGGAGCTCCTCGAGCTCGTCGAGATGGAAGTTCGCGAGCTACTGTCCAAGCAGGACTATGACGGCGACAACATCCCGTTCATCCGCGGCTCGGCCACGAAGGCTTTGGCCTCGTCGGGCAAGCGCGGCGACAAGGATGCGGATCCGATCTTCCAGCTGATGGACGCGGTCGACAGCTACATCCCCACGCCGGAGCGCCCGGTCGACAAACCGTTCCTGATGCCGGTCGAAGACGTGTTCACGATCACCGGCCGCGGTACGGTCGGCACGGGTCGCGTCGAGCGCGGCCAGGTCAAGGTCGGTGAGGAAGTCGAGATCGTCGGCCTCAAGGACGAGAGCCGCAAGGTCGTGGTCACCGGCATCGAGATGTTCCGCAAGCTGCTCGACGCGGGCATCGCCGGCGACAACGTCGGCGTGCTGCTGCGCGGCGTGGAGCGCAACGACATCGAGCGCGGCCAAGTGCTCGCCAAGCCCGGCTCGATCAAGCCGCACAAGAAGTTCAAGGCCGAGGTGTACGTCCTCTCCAAAGAAGAGGGCGGCCGCCACACGCCGTTCTTCGCGAACTACCGTCCGCAGTTCTACTTCCGCACGACCGACGTGACCGGCACGATCAAGCTGCCCGAAGGCGTCGAGATGGTGATGCCCGGCGACAACGTCCAGATGGACGTCGAGCTGATTACGCCGATCGCGTGCGAAGAAGGCCTCCGCTTCGCGATCCGCGAGGGCGGCCGCACGGTGGGCGCCGGCGTGGTAACCACGGTCGCGGATTGATTCCGCAGCAAGCATAGAGATACAGAGACATGGCTAAGCAGAAGATTCGTATCAGACTCAAGGCGTACGATCACCGCGTGCTCGATCAGTCGGCCGAGCGCATCGTCGACACGGCGAAGCGCACGGGCGCGTTCGTGAGCGGTCCGGTGCCCCTCCCGACGGAGATCAACCGGTTCTGCGTCAACCGTTCGCCGCACGTCGACAAGAAGTCGCGCGAGCACTTCGAGATGCGTACGCACAAGCGTCTGATCGACATCCTTCAGGCTTCGCCGAAGACGATGGACGCGCTGATGCACCTCGACCTCCCCGCCGGCGTGGACATCGAGCTCAAGGCGTAGCGCGCGCTTCGCTCGGATCGGAGGACCCTGGCGAAAGCCGGGGTCTCTTCTTTTTCGCGCGCTGGTGAGGGGCGCCGCGCGGCGGGTAGAGTGTCAGCCAGATGCTGCTGCCGGACGAGGCCGTGAAGGGCCTTCCGCCAGTCGACCTTGCGACGCTCGACCTGCTGCCTGACCCCGCGTGGATCACGGCGCGAGAACCAGGCGTCGCCTACTTCAACGCGGCGTGGCTCACGCTGACCGGGACGTCGGCGCGCGTGGTGAGCTCCGAAGACTTCTTCGCGTTCATCCACCCGGACGACCGCGGCAGTCTGGTGCCCGAATGGCAGGCGTCGCTTCGCAGTGGTGAGCCGTTCTCGTCTCACTACCGCATTCGCCGCGCGGACGGCGCGTATCACTGGTTTCTGATGCGCGCCGTGCCAGTGACCGAAGACGGCGCGTTCTCCGGCTGGCTCGCGACCGCGGTGGACGTACACGCGGAACGCCGTGTCCGCGACGAACTGCTCGCGTCCGAAGCGCGCGCGGTGTCGATCGCCAACGCGATCCCGCAGCTCATCGGCATCACGTCTCCCGAAGGTACCGTGGTATCCGTCAACGACACGCACGTGGCGTACACCGGCCGGCGGCTGGAAGACATGGTGGGAACGGGCTGGACGTCGGTCGTTCATCCGGACGACCTCGACGGGCTCATGACGAGCTGGCAGAACGCGCTCGCGGACGGGCGGCCGTACGACACGCAGTACCGGCTGCGCCGTCACGACGGCGTGTACCGCTGGTTTCTGAACAAGGCGATTCCCGTGCGCGACAGCGCCGGCGCGATCACCGCGTGGATCGGCACCGCGACCGACATCGACGAGCGCAAGCGCGCCGAGGACGCCCTGCGTGTCGTCGTCGAGGCGGCGTCCGCGTTCGCCGGAACGCTCGATGCGTCGGTCGCGCTGCAGCGGCTCGCCGACATCGCGGCGACGCATCTCGCCGACTGGTGCGGCGTGTACGTGTACGACTCCGCCGGGCGCTTGCGCGCGGTCGCGATCGCGCACAACGACCCAGGCCGCGTGCGCTTCGTGCGCGAGTACATGCGCCGCTATCCCGTGGGCGACGGCGATCCCGTTTCGGTGGTGGCCGCGACCGGCGTGCCGCTGCGCGTCGACGCGATTACCCACGACATGTACGACGTCATCGAAGATCCGGAGCAGCGCATGCTCGCGCGTTCACTCGGATTGCGCACGGTGCTGTACGTCCCGCTCGGCGTGGACGAGCAGCGCTACGGCGTGTTCACGCTCGCGCTCGCGGAAAGTGACCGCGCGTTCACCGAGGAAGACCAGCAGCTCGCGACGCTGATCGCGCAGCGCGCGTCCATCGCGGTCGGCAACGCGCGCCTGTACGAGCGCCAGCGCCAAGTGGCGCGCACGCTGCAGGCGTCGTTCCTACCGCCCGAGCTGCCGCGCGCGGAAGGCGTGCTCTTCGACGCGGTCTACGCGCCGGGCACGCGCGATCTCACCGTCGGCGGCGACTGGTACGACGCGTTCCCGTTCGAGAACGGAACGCTCGCGTTCTCGGTCGGCGACGTCGCGGGCCGCGGGCTCGAAGCGGCGGTGCCGATGGGCAAGATGCGCCAGACGTTTCGCGCGCTCGCCGTCGTGGAGCCGGATCCCGCGCGCGCGCTCGCCGGCGCGGACGCCGTGCTGCGCGGCGAGCACTCGGACGTGTTCGTGACGGCGTTCGTCGCGACGTACGACCCGCGCACGCGCGCGCTGCGCTACGCGAACGCCGGGCATCCGCCGCCGTTCGTGCGCGCAGCGGACGGCACGCTGTCGCGGCTCGAAGCGGCCGGCGTTCCGCTCGGACTCGGCGCGTTCGACGAGCTGCGCACGCGCGACACGTCGCTCGCGAACGGCGACTTGCTGGTAGCGTTCACCGACGGCCTGATCGAGACGACGCACGACATCGACGAGGGCGAGCGCGCGCTGGCGAAGGCGCTCGAGCACCCGGCGTTCGCGGTGTGCTCGGTTCCCGCCGCGCTCGTGCGCGCGACGATCGTTCCGGAGATCCCCGGCGACGACGTCGCGATCCTCACGCTGCGCGCCGGCGGCGGCGCGGACTGGTCGTTCGACGCGAACGACGCGCGCGCGGCGCAGGCGGCGCGCGTGGACTTCGTCGCGCGGCTCGCGGACGAAGGGATCGGCGCGGAGCAGCGGCTCGCGTACGAGATCGTGTTCGGGGAGATCGTCGGCAACGCCGCGCGCTACACGCCGGGCCCGCTCGATCTCGCGCTGCGCCGCGACGGGCGCAAGCTCATGCTCGCGGTGCTCGACCGTGGTCCCGGATTCGACTGGGACGCCGTGCTCCCGAGCAATGCGTGGGCGGAGAGCGGGCGCGGCCTGTTCCTCATCGACACGCTCGCCCGCGGCGTGCGCATCGAGTACCTCACGGGCTACGGCAGCTACCTCGAGGTCACGCTGGCGCCCTGAGCCACGCGCCGCGATCCCGGCGCTAGCGGTGTTCGGATGCGGTGCTGAGAAGCAAAGCGATCATGCCCACGCAGATCGACGTGACGTACGAGCGCGCCTTCAGCGGAACGACGCGCCGGATCTACGAGCTGCTCGTCGAGATGGGCACGTCGCAGGACCGCATCTGGCCGTTCCCGTCGCAGCCGTTCATGCGCAGCCCGGGACCGCTCACGCCGGGGACGACCGAGGAGTGGCACGGCGGGCTGCACGCCGTTCTCGCAGACGTCGAGCCTGAGAAGCGGATCGTGTGGCGGATCGACACCGAAGGCGTGGACGGCACGCACGCGTTCACGCTGGAAGCGGAAGGGCGGCGGGTCACCGTGCGCCACCGTCTCGCCGCGACGCTCGACGACGTGCAGGGACGTCTGCTGTGGCGCCGTCTCGAAGAGCAGCACGAGCGCTCGATCGAGGGACTTTTCGACAAGCTGGGCCGCGTCCTGAAACGCTGACGCGCCGCGCGCGGTCGGACCGTGCATGAAACAGCGTCAACTCGGCCGTGGCGGTCCGCTCGTGAGCGAGATCGGCCTCGGCTGCATGGGAATGTCCGAATTCTACGGCGCCGCGGACGACGCGGAATCGATCCGCACGATTCACCGCGCGATCGAGCTCGGGATCACGTTCCTCGATACGGCGGACATGTACGGGTTCGGCAGAAACGAACAGCTCGTCGCGCGCGCGATCGCCGGCAAGCGCGACCAGGTGTTCCTTGCCACCAAGTTCGGCATCGTGCGCGACGAGAACGATTCCGCCAAACGCGGGATCAGCGGGAAGCCGGAGTACGTGCGCCAGCAGTGCGACGCCTCGCTGAAGCGGCTCGGCACCGGCCACATCGATCTGTACTACCAGCACCGCGTCGACACGTCCACGCCGATCGAGGAAACCGTCGGCGCCATGCACGAGCTCGTGCAAGCCGGCAAGGTGCGTTATCTCGGCTTGTCCGAAGCGTCGCCCGCGAACATCCGCAAAGCCGCCGCGACCGCGCCGATCACGGCGCTGCAAAGCGAGTACTCGCTGTTCACGCGGGATGCGGAAGAGAACGGCGTGTTCGAGACGACCCGCGAGCTCGGCATCGGATTCGTGCCGTACAGCCCGCTCGGCCGCGGAATCCTCACCGGCACGATCAAGAGCGTCGCCGATCTGGCGGCCGACGACTTCCGCCGCGCGAACCCGCGCTATGCAGGCGACAACTTCGACAAGAACGCCGCGCTGGTGGAATTGCTGGAAGCGATCGCAGGCGAGATCGGCTGCACGCCGGCGCAGCTCGCGCTCGCGTGGGTGCTCGCGCAAGGCGAGGACATCGTTCCGATCCCGGGCACCAAGCGCGTGAAGTACCTGGAAGAGAACGCGAAGGCGGCCGAGATTCGCCTAACCCCCGAGCAGCTCGCGCGCATCGATGAGGTGGCCCCGCGCGGCGCGGCGGCCGGCGACCGCTACGCCGACATGTCGTTCGTGCGCCAATAGCGCCCGCCGGGGGAGCGCGTTCTAGGCGAACGCGCTCTCGCCGGTTATCGCTTGGCCCAGGATGAGCGTGTGGATCTCGCTCGTGCCTTCGTACGTCAGCACGCTCTCCAGATTGTTCATGTGGCGGATCACCGGGTACTCCAGCGTGATCCCGCTCGCGCCGAGGATCGT
>JAXDMB010000444.1:0-7031 GCA_034666325.1 Vulcanimicrobiota bacterium | reverse complement strand
ACGCGCGTCTTCGCGCGCGCCAGCTCGTCAGCGCTGACGTCGTCCGTCTGCATGCGTTTGAGCTCCGCGCGCACGACCGCTTCCGCAGCCTCGATCTTCGACGGCACCGCGCTGAACGACACCATGAACGTGCCGCGGTCGCGGTTCGCCTCGAGCGCGCTCGACGCGCCGTACACGAGCCCGCGCTTCTCGCGCACCTCGCGGAACAGGCGCGATTCCAGCGACCCGTTCGCGCCGTAGATCGCGTTCGCGAGCGTGAGCGGATCGTAGTCGGGCGACGTGCGCGGCAGCGCCGGCGCGCCCAGCTGCACGGTGACGTCCTGCGACGCGGTCGTCACGACGCGCGTGGCGGGCGCCGGCAGCGGGATCGACGGCAAGTGCGGATCGGGCTTCGGTCCGGTCGCGGACCAGTCGCCGAACGCGTGCTGCACCTGCTGCGCCACTTGCGCGGGGTCCACGTCGCCCACGACGACCAGCGTGGTGAGGTCGGGCCGCGCGAACTGCGCGTGATACGCCTTGACGTCGTCGAGCGTCACCGTGCCGATGGAACGCTCGGTCGGAACGCGCAGCACGGGATCGCCGACCGGATACAGCGCGGCGTTGAACTGGCGCTGCGCCTCGTACCCGGCTTGCAGCGCGCGCCGTCCCGCGAACGCCGCGAGCTGCGAGCGCACGAGGTCGAACTTCGATGCCGGCAGCAGCGGGTGGCGCACGTCGTCCGCGAGCGCGTCGAGCAGCGCTGGGAAGTCGCTCGCGCGCCCGTGCGCGGCGAACGACATGCCGAACGAAACCTCCGCGGCGCGGTCGTCGGCGAGCTTGCGCTGCGCGTCGTAATCGTACTTCGCGCTGCCCCAGTCCATCAGCGAGGACGTCACCTCGCCGAGTCCCTCTTTGCCGCGCGGGTCGAACGTGGGCGACGTGCGCACCAGCCCCTGCACGAACACGGTGGGATTCGTCGCGACGCGCTGCACGAGCAGCTGCATTCCGTTGGGCAGCGTGGAGACGACGGGGCTCACCGCGCTGCGCAGCGCGAGCGGTTTGGCGAGCGCGGCCTTCATCCATTCGGGCTGAACCAGCGGACCGTTCGACGTGCGGTCGCCGAAGTTGTCGCTCACCGACGACGTGACGCCGGACGGCGGCTGCGCCTCGGCGGCGTTGGAGCCACCCGGCTGCAGCACCGCCACGACGCTGGCCTTCTTGTACACGTGGCGCGCGACCGCGGTCGCTTCGTCGCGCGTGATGGCGCCGTAGAGCGCGTCGAACTCCGACGGATCGGTGTCGCCCGGGAACACCATGTTCGCCCCGATCGCGTCGCCCAAGCCGACGATCGAGTCGCGCGCGTACGTCATCGACGCGAGCTGCGAGCGCTTCGACGCGTCGAACAGATCCGTGTCGAGCCCTTTGGCGAGCACCTCGGCCATGATCTTCTCGTACGCGGACCGCACCTCGCCGGGCGTGTGGCCCGGCGCGACGACCAGCATCACGTGCACCACGGACGCGCGGCGGTCTTCGAGCGGCGTCGGGTTGTAGCCGAGCACGAGGCCGCGCTCCACCAGCGCGCGGAACGGTCCGCGCGGGTTGAACATCGCGCCGAGCGCGACGTCGTTGCGCACCTGATCGTGCTCGTACGGCTTCGCGTCGCCGGGCGCGGCATACGCTTCGTCGACCATCGTGTACGGGAAGTTCGAGCGCTCGGTGTACGACGTGCCGCTGACGGGCTTGAGCGCGTAGTGCCGGCGCGCGGGCAGCGGCGCGGACGCGACCGGTCCGAACCAGCGCTGCGCGTCGGCGAACACGTCGGCCGCGTGCACGTCGCCGGTGACGACCAGCGTCGCGTTGTTGGGCCGGTACCACGCGTCGTAATACTTGCGCAGGTCCGCGACCGTCGCTTTCTCGATGTCGGCTTTCGCGCCGAGCGAGGTCGCGCCGAGGCGCGAGTTCGGGTACACGCGCTGGTTCACGTTGAAGATGAACGACGTGACGGGGTTGCTGTGCTTCTCCGCGTACTCGCCGAGCACCGCGCCGCGCTCGATGTTCCAGTCGGCGGCGTCGAGCTTGAGATTGCGCATGCGATCGGCTTCGAGGTGCACGATCGTGTCGACGCGGTCGGCCGGGATCACGAAGTAGTAGTGCGTGATCTCGTTCTCGGTTTGCGCGTTGACCTCGCCGCCGAAACGCGCGGTCATGTCGTCGAGACCGGCGCTCGAGAGGTCGTGCGTGCCGCGGAACATCATGTGCTCGAGCGCGTGCGCGAGCCCGGTCTTGCCCGGCGTCTCGTCGAGCGCGCCGAAGCGGTACCACATGTGCACCTGCGCGACGGGCGCGGCGTGATCTTCGATCACGACGACCTTCAAGCCGTTGGCCAGCGTGCGCGACTGCGGCGCGGGGGTCGTGCTTTGCGCCGCAGCTGCGGCGAACGGTTGGAGCGGCGAGCAGAGCAGCACCACCGCGGCAACGGCGGCGGCAAGACGGCGAAGGAGCATCCGGCTACAATACGACAACTACGTGTTTCGTTCCGCCGCCCGATATGCCCGAGCAGTGCGCAAAACCGCACGAAACGGTGAAAGTCCGATTAATTCGCTGCGCAGCACCCCGACGCCGGCGCGACCGGCCGCCCGGCGAACGAGTTCCGTGACGCGGTAGAGCGGCACCGCGTCCACGTCGGTAACGTTGCACGACACTTGCACGCGGTCGGCAGCGAGCCGCAAGCCGAGGCATTTGAGCGTGCGCAATCCGCCGCTCGAAGCGCGCAGGCGCCGCGCGATGCGCTTGGCGAGCGCCAGGTCGCCGCTCGCGAGCTCCACGTTGTACGCGATCAAGAACGGCCGCGCGCCGATCGCGATCGCACCGGCCGACGCGTGCGCCGCGTCGCCGTAGTCGAAATGCCAGCGCTCGCCCGCCGTGAGGCGTTCGGCGAGCCCTTAGAACTCGCCGCGCCGCACGTCGGCGAGGTGCTCGCGGTGCGGAGCGCTCGCCGCCGCGCCGTAGAGATACGACGGAATGCCGGTTTCCCGCCAGATGCGCGCCGCTGCGCGGTGCGCGAGCGCGATCGCGTCGTCCAGCGACGCGTCGCCGAGCGGCACGAACGGCAGCACGTCGAGCGCGCCGATGCGCGGGTGCGCGCCGCGGTGCGCGCGCAGATCGATCCGCTCGTGCGCGGTGCGCGCGAGCGCGACCGACGCCGCGACGACGTGCGACGCGCTGCCGACCGCGGTGATGACGCTGCGATGGTGCACGGGATCGCTCGTGCGGTGCACGACGCGCGCGCCCGCCGCTTCCATGGCGGCCGCGCACGCCTCGATCACGCCGGGATCGCGCCCCTCGCTGACGTTCGGGACGATCTCGAACTCGCGTGCTATTTCAGGAACGCCGCGATCGACTCGTCGGGATGCGCGGGCTCCGCGCGGCCGCCGAGGTTCTTCGCCAGAAACGCCTCGACCGCGGCGTTGAAGCGCTTGTTGTTCTCGGGCCGCGCGAAACCGTGGCCTTCGTCCGGGAACACGACGTACGTCACCGCTTTGCCGTTCTTGCGCATCGCGGCGGCGATCTGATCGGACTCGCGCACGTTGACGCGCGGGTCGTTGAGACCTTGCCCGATCAAGAGCGGCGCCTTGATGGCGTCCGCTCTGAACAGCGGCGACTGCGCGTTGAGCAGCTCGGGCGTGTCGCCCATGCGGCGCGTGAACGTCGACCGGATCGCCTCCCAATACGGCGGGATCGCGGCCAGCAGCGTGTTGAGGTTCGACGGGCCGACGATGTCGACGCCCGCGGCGAACGCGTCGGGCGAGAACGCCAGCGCGGCGAGCGTGGCGTAGCCGCCGTAGGAGCCGCCCATGATCGCAACGCGCTTGGGATCGCTGATCCCCTGCTTCACGAGCCAGTCTTTCGCATCGAGCAGATCGGTGTGCATCGCGCCGGCCCACTGGCGGTCGCCCGCGTTGACGAACGCCTTGCCGTAGCCCGTCGAGCCGCGGAAGTTCGGCTGCAGCACCGCGTAGCCGCGGTTCGCGAGCCACTGCGCATAGCTGTTGTAACCCCACTGGTCGCGCGCCCACGGTCCGCCGTGCACGAGCACTACCGTCGGCAGGTTCTTCGCGTCGACGCCGGGCGGCGTCGTGAGGTACCCGTGGATCGTCATCCCGTCACGCGCGGGATACGTCACGGGCTGCATCTTCGCGAGCGTGTACTGCGCGAGCGCCGGGCGCACCGCGAACAGCAGCGCCGCTTTCTTCGTGCCGCGGTCGTACGACCAATACGTCGGCCCGCCGTCGTCGACGGTCGACCCGATGAGCCATACGCGGTCGTCGCGATCCGTGGACGTCACCGCGACGTCGCCGGGAACCTGCGCTTTGATCGCGGCGAGGTCCCCGGCATAAGCGGGATCGAGCACGGTGACGTCGGTGCGATCGCGAACGATCGTGGCCGCGATCGGCGCCTTCGTCTTCGGTGAGAACGCGACGTACGCGACGTCGTATTGCGGGTCGCCGGCGATGTCGGTGCGCGCGCCGGTCTTCACGTCGTACCGGAAAAGCCGCGACGCGTTCGCGCCCGCGGCCGTCGTCACGTAGATTCCGTTGCCGTCGGTGGTGAAGCCCCACACGAGCGCGCCGCCGTCGTCCGACGAGAACGAGGCGAGCTTGCGCCACGGAGCGCCTTGGGTGTCGCGCACGAGCACGTCGGTCGACGCGTCCGCGTTCTGCACCGTCACGGCGCGCACGACGTCGTTCGTGTCCTCGCCCCAGCTCGAAACGTTCCCCGGGTTCTGCGTGTCGAGCGTCGCTTGGCCCGTCTTCGTGTCGAGCCGGTAGACGTCGAACGCCTTCGGATCCCGCTTGTTCATCGCGATGAGGATCGTCGCCGGGTGGGTGTAGTCCAGCGACTCGACGTCGACGCGGACGTTCGGGTATGGCGTGAGGTCGGTCGCCGCGTTCGGGTTTGCCGGGTCGACCGCGAACAGATGGAAGTTCTCGTCGCCGCCGGCGTCCTGCAAGAACAGCACGCGCGCGCCGTCCGGCGACCAGAACGCGGTGCGGATCGGGCGCTTGGGATCGGAGGCCACGACGCGGTCGTCTTTGGCGCCGATCGTGCGCACCCACACGGCCAGCACGCCGTTCGACGGCGCCAGGTACGCGAGGCGCTTGCCGTCGGGCGAGAGTGCCGGCCCGGTCTGGACCGGCGGGCCGAACAGCACGTCCCGCGGTATCAGCGGCGGCAGCGCGGCCGATGCCGGGGCCGTAAAGGCGCCCAGCAGCACCGCCGCGGTGAACGGCGCGACGGCGGTTGAGCATTGCGCGGCAAACGAACCAAAACGCACGAAGACCTCCGGCACCAAACAAAAAACGGCGGGCGGCGCGACCGCCCCCACGGGATACGCACGCACGCTCGGCCGAGTTTCGCGAAGGAGCGGTTTAGCGCAAATAGTCCTCGATCGGCTCGCCGTCGCCCGGCGGCTCGGCGCGCCCGCCGAGATGGTCGCGCAAGAACGCTTCGATCGCGGCGTTGAAGCGTTTGCTGTTCTCGGGCCGCACGAAGCCGTGGCCTTCGTCCTCGAACACCACGTACGTCACCGGCTGGCCGTTCGCGCGCATCGCCGCGACGATCTGATCGGACTCGGCGATCTTCACGCGGGGGTCGTTCGCGCCTTGACCGATCAGCAGCGGCGCGCGGATCGCGCCGGCCCGGAACAGCGGCGACTGCGACGCGAGGAACTCCTCGGAGTCGCCCATGCGCTGCGTGAACGTCGCGCGCAGCGTCTCCCAGTACGGCGGGATCGACGCGAGGAGCGTGTTGAGGTTGGACGGGCCGACGATGTCGACGCCGCACGCGAACGCGTCCGGCGAGAACGCCAGCGCCGCGAGCGTCGCGTAGCCGCCGTACGACGCACCCATGATGGCGACGCGCGCGGCGTCGGCGACGCCCTCGCCCACGAGCCAGTCCTTCGCGTCGAGCAGGTCGGTGCGCATCGTGCCCGCCCACTGCCGGTCGCCCGCGTTCACGTGCGCCTTGCCGTAGCCGACGGAGCCGCGGAAGTTCGGCTGCAGCACGGCGTAGCCGCGGTTCGCCAGCCATTGCACGTACGGGTTGTAACCCCAGAAGTCGCGCGCCCATGGTCCGCCGTGCACGAGCAGGACGGCCGGCAGCGCGCGCGCCGGCTCGCCCGGCGGCATTGTGAGGTACGCGTGGATCGTGAGGCCGTCCCGCGCTGCGTACGTCACGGGCGTCATCGGCGCGAGCGTGAAGCGGTCGAGCGCGGGGCGCGCCGCGAACATCTTCGCCGCGATGCGCGTCGTGCGGTCGTACGCCCAGTACGACACCGATCCCGCATCGACGATCGACGCGACGAGCCACGTGCGGTCCTCGCGGTCGATCGAGAGGATCCCGATGTCGCCGGGCACCTGCGCGGCAAGCGCGGCGAAATCCGGTTCGTACGCGGGGTCGAGCACCTCCCACGTCGCACGCTCGCGGACGACCGCCGCGGCGATCGGCGCCTTCGTTTTCGGCGAGAAACGCACGGCAGTCACGTCGTACTGCGGATCGCCCGCGACGTCGCTGCGCGCGCCGCTCGCGACGTCATAGCGCACGAGCCGCGCCGCGTTCGCATCCGCGCTGGTGATCGCGAGCAATCCCCCACCGTCCGGCGTGAAGCCGGCGAGCTCAGGCGTTCCGTCGTCGGCCGGGAAGCGCACCAGCGTGCGCCACGGCGCGCTCGCCGAATCGCGCACGACGATCTCGGTCGACGCGTCATCGTGCTGGATCATGCCCCCGCGCACCGCCATGTCCGCGTCCTCGGCGAACGAGGCGACGGTGCCGGGATTGCGCGTGTCGAGCGTTTCGCTTCCGGTAGACGGGTCGAGGCGGTGGACGTCGAACACGCGCGGATCGCGGCGGTTCATCGTGACGAGGATCTCGTGCGGGCGCGTGTAGTCGATCGCCTGCACGTCGGCGCGCGTGTTTTCGTACGGCGTGAGGTCGACCGGCTCGCCGCCCCCGTCGGGATCGGCCGCGAACAGGTGGAAGTTCTCGTCGCCGCC
>JAXDMB010000443.1:0-4939 GCA_034666325.1 Vulcanimicrobiota bacterium | reverse complement strand
GCTGCGCAATGTGGTGGCCGGATGGAACGTGCCCGCGCCGACATGACTGTCGTAGGGCTGGAGCACGACACAGCCCTGCTCCGCCCAGTACTGCTGGAGCGTGATGATGAGCGACTGAAAGTCCGCTGCGCGGTTGCTGGGGGCTGTCACGTCAAGCCTCCACGGTGCGTCGCAGCCGGGGACGACACCTCCCCGGACCGCTTAGCGCACGGCGATGCGCTGCATGCCGCGGACCAGCGCGCGCCTATGCGCCCAGAATCGCGCCGAGTGCGGCGGCGACGAGCACCACGACCCACGGTGCCACGCGCCACACCGCGATCGCGGCGAACGCTGCGAGCGCGATCGCGATTCGCACCCAGCTCGCGCCCAGCGACAGCAGCACTGGATCGTAGAGCACTGCGCCCAGCAATCCCACGACGCTCGCGTTCGCGCCGCGCACGGCGCCGGCGGCGCGGGGTGCGCCGGCGACGCGGTTCCAGATCGGCGCGATCGCAAAGATCAGCGCGAACGAGGGCAAGAAGATCAGCACCGTCGCGACGAGCGCGCCCGGAAGTCCGTGGAGCGGCGAGAGGTTCGCGTAGCCCAGGAACGACGAGAACGTGTTGAGCGGCCCCGGCATCGCCTGCACCGCGCCGTAGCCCGCGAAGAAGTTCTCCGCGCTGATGAGCCCGTCGCGGATCATGCTCTGCAGCAGCGGCAGCACCACGTGCCCGCCGCCGAACACCAGCGACCCGGCGCGAATCACCGTCGCGACGAACGCGAGCGTGGGCGTTTTCGGCAGCGCCGTCACTGCGAGGACCGCGACGAACACGATCCCCGCGCCGATCGCGACCGGCCGCGGCACGCGGATCGGCAGCGCGTCGTGGCGCAGCTCGGGAGCGTGCAGCGCGAGCGCGCCGGTGAGCGCGCCGAGCCCGATCGCCACCCACTGGAATCCCGGGAACGGCCGCAGCGCCAGCGTCACCGCCATGCTGACCACGGCGATCGCTTTCGTCGGCACGTCGGTGCACAGCGAGCCGGCCAGCCCCACCACCGCCTGCGCCACCACCGCGGCGGCCGCCGCGAACAGTCCGGCCAGCAGCCCGCCGAACCAGGGCGGGGTCTGGTGCCGCTCCGCCCCGCCCAGCGCCGCCGCAATGGCGATCATCGCGATCGCCGACGGCGCCGTGAAGCCGAGCCACGCCAAAAACGCCCCGAGCGGCCCGCCCCGCGTGAGCCCGACCAGCATCCCTACCTGGCTCGAGGTGGGTCCAGGCAGTACCGAGCAAAATGCGACGATCCGCGCGAAGGCCGCCTCGTCGAGCCACCGCCGCTCCTCCACGAAGGTGCGGCGGAAGTAGGCGAGATGGGCGATCGGGCCGCCGAACGACGTACAACCCAGGCGGAGGAAGGTCGCGAACACCTCGCGCACGACCGCTGCTTACCACGGAGGACCGCGACTTCATGCACCTGGGCGATCTCACCGTCTACGCCGACGGCCGCTTCTCGCGCTACGACGATGCGAAGGTGGGCCTGCTCACGCACGGCCTCCAGTACGGCACGGGCTGTTTCGAGGGCGTGCGCGGCTTCTGGAACGCGCGTGAGGAGGAGCTGTACCTGCTCCAGCTCGCCGACCACTTCGACCGCCTCGCCCAGTCGGCGCGCATCCTGATGATGGATCTGCCGCACACGACGCGCGAGCTGTGCGACCTCACGGTGGAATTGTGTGCGCGCAACAACCTGCGCAGCGACACGTACGTGCGGCCGTTCGCGTACAAGGCCGGCGAAGACATCGGCGTGCGCCTGCACGGCGTGCCGACGGCGTTCGCAATGGTCGCGATCCCGTTCGAGCGCTACTTCGACGCGCAGCGCGGGCTCAAAGTGGGCGTGAGCTCGTGGCGCCGCATCGACGACACGATGGCGCCCGCGCGCGCGAAGATCACCGGCACCTACGTGAACAGCGCGCTGGCGAAGAGCGAGGCGGTGATGAACGGGTTCGACGAAGCGGTGATGCTGTCGGCGGAAGGCCACGTGTGCGAAGGATCCGCGGAGAACATCTTCATGGTGCGGCGCGGCGTGCTCTACACGCCCGACCCGTCGCAGAACATCCTCGAAGGCGTGACGCGCCGCGCGATCATGACGCTCGCGAAGGAAGAGCTCGGTTTGGACATCGTGGAGCGCCCGATCGACCGCAGCGAGCTCGTCGTCGCGGACGAATTGTTCATCACCGGCAGCGCAGCCGGCATTCAGTGGATCGACTCGGTCGATCATCGCCCGGTCGGCACCGGCGAGCGCGGCCCGATCGCCGGGGCGCTGATCGAGCTCTACGACCGCGCGATCCGCGGCGGCATGCCGAAGTACGCGTCATGGCTGACGCCGACATACGGCACGCAAAGAGCGGCTGCGGCTAGCTGATTACAGCGACGGCGCGGGAGCCGTCGTCGGCGCTTCCGCGGGCACCACGCCGGTTGCCGGCTGCGGCGGCACGTTCGCGGGCGCCCACATCTTCTGGTCGGGCATCTGCGGCGCCGCGCGTTCCGACTCCGGAAGCGGGTTGAAGCTGCCGTCGTCTTGCCACGTCGCGAGCTTGTTCAGCGCCGTGTAGGCCATCTTCGACACGCCGCGGATGAAGCGGCGGCCGGCGTCGAGCGTCGGGAGGTCGGTGGTCATCACCGCGATCACGTACGGGTCGTCCCCGCCGGGGCCGTACACGATGCCGACGTCGTTCAGCGTGTCGTGCAGCGTGCCCGTCTTGTGCGCGATGTCGGTGCCCGCGGGCAGCGGCTGCGGCAGCAAGCCGTTGTGCTGCTGGCCGCGCAAGATCGTGATCATCTCGCCCGACGACCACTCGTCGACGAGCTCTTTCTTCGCCATCTTTCCCAGCAGGCGCATCATGTCGGCGGGGCTCGAGCGCAGCGCCCAGCGGATGCCGTTGCCTTCGGAGCGGATGAAGTCGCGTAAGCGCGTGTGCGTCAGGCCGTACTCGCTCATCGACTCGTTGATGTTCTGCCGCCCGACCAAGCGGATCAGCATGTTCGTCGCCGTGTTGTCGCTCACGTCGATCATGAGCGAGAGCAAACGCTGCACCGTGTAGCTCGAACCCACGCGCGCGCTGGCGAGATCGCCGGAGCCCCAGTCTTTGTCCGACCGGCGCAGCTTCAGCTTGGTGTTCAGGTCGAACTTACCGGCGAGCAGTTGCCGGAACACTTCCACCATGACGGGAATCTTGATCGTGGATGCGGCCGGCATCTCCGCGCCGGGGTTGATCCCGCTCGTCGCGCCGGTGCGCAGATCCTGAATCGCGATGGCGACGTGGCCCGGCGCGCGCAGCGAGAACGCCGAAAGCTGCGCCTGAAAATCGGCCAGCGGCCCCGCCATACCGGCCGCGCCCGCGGGTGTAACACCGGCGAGCGGAACGGCAAGCAGAACGACGGCGGCAACGAGACGTCGTGGTACCCGCATAGTCATCTATATGTCGGCACGGCACGACAAAAGTCAAGGTGCTTTCAGTAAACGCGGCTCTTACTGGCGAACGTACGGGACGCCGTCGGCCGCCGGTGCGCGCACGCGGCCCGCGAAACCGGCGAGCGCTACCAGCGCGGCGAGATACGGCAGCGCTTGCATCAGCTCGCTCGGGACGCCCGCGCGCTGCAGCGAGTACTGCAGCGCCGCGAAGAAGCCGAAGAACAGCGCGGCGCCCGTTGCGCCTAGCGGCGTCCAGCGGCCGAAGATCACCGCGGCGAGCGCGATGAAGCCGCGGCCCGCCGTCATGCCGTCGGAGTACAGGTCGAGCTCGGCGAGCGACAGGTACACGCCGCCGAGCGAGCAGATCGCGCCGCCCGCGACCACCGCCCAGAACCGCGTCTTGAGCGCGTCGATCCCCGCCGACTCGGCGGCGCTCGGGTCCTCGCCGCACGCGCGCACGCGCAGGCCCCACGGCGTGCGCGTCAGCACGAGATGCAGCGCGGCCGCCGCGACGAACGCCAGCACGATGAGCACCGTCTCGCCGGTGCGCCCGAACGCCGGCACTTCGTGCGACGCGCCGGGCTGGTGGTACACGAGCACGAGCCCGAACGCGGCGGCCGCGAGCGCGGCGATGTTCAGCCCGGTGCCTGCGACGATTTGATCGACGCCCAGCCGCGTCGCGGCGAAGGCGAGGATCGCGGCGAGCAGCATGCCGGCGACGACGCCCGCGAACGCGCCGAGCAGCGGGCTCCCGGTCGCGCCGCTCACGACGACCGACGTGAACGCGCCGGCGATCAGAATGCCTTCGAGCCCGATGTTGACGACGCCCGACCGTTCGCTCAGCACGCCGCCAAGCGCGGCATAGATCAGCGGCGTCGCCTTCACCAGCGTCAGCCCCAGCACGGCGAGAATCGCGGCGACCGTGGCGGTCACGTCGACCTCCGGTTCGCGTCGAGCGCGGAGTTCACGTCGACCTCCGGTTCGCGACGACGCGCCGTCCGGCGAGCGCGATGATCACCAGCCCTGTGATGAGCGACACGACGTCGCGCGGAACGCCGGCTTCCGCCTGCATCGCGATGCCGCCGCTCTGCAGGATGCCGAACGCGAACGCGGCGACGATGATCCACAGCGGGTCGAGGTTGCCCACGAGCGCGACCGCGATCGCGATGAACCCGTAGCCCGGCGACAACCCGATGTTGAAGCGGTGCAGCACGCCCGACACGATCGTCGCGCCGCCCAGCCCCGCGATCGCTCCGGAGAGCGCCATCGCGACGAGCGCCGTGCGGCCGAGATCGATGCCCGCGCGCTTCGCGGCTTCGGGCGCTTCGCCCGCGGCGCGCAGCTCGTAGCCGAACACGGTGCGCCGGAGCACCCACCGCAGCACGAACGCGAGCACGAGCGCGATGACGAATGCCCAGGTGAGCCGCGAGTCGGAGATGAGGTCGGGAAGCTGCGCCGCTTTCGGCAGCGGCGCGGTTTCCGACGAACCGCCGCT
>JAXDMB010000442.1:0-5338 GCA_034666325.1 Vulcanimicrobiota bacterium | reverse complement strand
GCTCGGCACCGGGTACATCAGCGGGATCGGCGGGGTCGAGACGGCCGACTGCGGCAAGCTGAAGCCGGTTTCGCTCGGCCCGGTCAAGTACGAAGCGCGCTGGGCGTGCGCGCTGGAATCGTTCGGGCGCAGCGAGATACTCGTGGGGCTCGACTTCATGCGCGCGTTCAACTTCGTGTTCGACTACACGGACGGCATCGTCGTGATGATTCCGCGCAAGAACTACTAGAGAACGGCTGTTACGAAGAGGCCCGCACCGATCGGTGCGGGCCTCTCGCATAAACGTGCGGTCGGAGGGACTCGAACCCCCAACCTACAAGTTCGTAGCCTGTTGCTCTATCCAATTGAGCTACGACCGCGCGCGTCGTTCGCTGTGCTCAGCGGCGACCTCCTGGAATACGGCGCTCCGTAAACGATCCCTGCCGCGTCACGGAGCCGCTGGCGGAGAGGGAGGGATTCGAACCCTCGATACGATGTAACTCGTATAACGGTTTAGCAAACCGCCGCCTTCAGCCACTCGGCCACCTCTCCACGCGGCGCTCCCGACGTTCGAATGCTCGCCGCCCGCTCCCTTTCGGTCAGACGCTGACCACAGGTTGAGCAAGCGCCGCGATGCGCGCGGCGATCCGTTCCGCAGCGTCGGGATGAGCCAGCGCGGCGGCGTTCTCGCGCAGGCGGCGTGCGACGCTTTCCTCCGTGAGCACCGAGTCGACCACACGCACCAGATCGCCGCTCGCCCGTGCGCGCAGCGCCGCGCCGCGCGACACCAGATAGCGCGCGTTGCGCTCTTCTTGGCCGGGAAGCGGGCGCAGCAGCACCAGCGGAACGCGCGCCGCGAGCGCCTCGGAGGTCGTGAGACCGCCGGGCTTGGTCACCAGCACGTCTGCGGCGTGCATCCAGTCGAACACGTTCTCCACGAAGCCCAGCACGCGCACGTCCGCCCCGTCACGGCGCGCCTCCTCGGCGAGCCGGTGCTGAAGCCGCTTGTTCTTCCCGACGATCACCACCGGAATCACCGGCCCCGCGCTGCCGCGCTCGGGCAGCGCCGTGCGCGCCAGCGCGCGAACCGTCGCCGCCACCGGCCCGAGTCCGAGCCCGCCGCCCATCACCAGCGCGACCGCGGCGTCGCGCGGCAGCCCGAGCTGCTCGCGCAGCGCGCCGCGGTCCGCGGGCGGCGCGCCGAAGCGCTGGTCCACCGGGATGCCGTCCACGCCGATGCGCTCGGGATCGATCCCGCGCCCGATCAGCGCCGCGCGGATCTCCGGCGTCGCGACCGCGTACGCATCGACGTTCTTGTAGATCCAGAACGGGTGCACCACGAAGTCGGTGACGATTCCCATCACGGGCAGCGCCGGGTCGTAGAGCCGTTTGTACGCGGCCATCACGCCGCACGGAAACGCGTGCGTGCACACCACGGCGCTGGGCTTCAGGCGCTCCATCACGCCGCGCAGGTTGCGCGCGGTGAACTCGCTCGCCCACACGCGGAATCCGCCCGCCGCGGTGGCGCGCTCCGCGCGGTCGTAGATGAAGCCGTACACCTGCGGGATCGTGCGCACCATTCCGATGTAGCCGTCGCTGACGACTTTCGAGAACAGCGAGGCCGCGTAGCGATAGCTGTCGACCACCTCACCGCGGATTCCGCGCGCCGCGAGGCGCACGCGCACGGCGTCGGCGGCGGCGCGATGGCCCTCGCCGACGCGCGCGGAGAGGAAGAGGACCGGGCCCTTCGGCAAGCTGAGGACAGGCTCTATGCCTGTTCCTCCGGACTCGACTCTTCGGCGAGCACGAAGAAGTCGTCGAGAATTTCCTGCGCGAGGTCTTCGTCGTCGAGGAGCTCACCGAACTGGTCGGTCACCACGAACTCGTCGTTCCGCTCGTTGTAGCACACCGCGTACGCGTTGCCTTCGTCGTCTTCCACCAGGCCGACGACCTCGAAGTGCAGCGCGGTGCCGTCCTCCATGTGCAGCTCGAGGACGTCTTTGAGGTCGAGGGGCTGCTTCTCTGGGCCGCTGCCGCTTCCGTTCGTGCCGGCGGTGCCGTTGGTATCGATGACGATCTCCTTATTTGAGGTACCGGGCGACGTTCGCGTCGTGCTCTTGCAGCGTCTTCGCGAACGCGGAATGACCGTCCGGTTTGGCCACATAGTACAGATAATCGGTGGTCGCCGGCCGGAACGCGGCGTCGAGTGACGCCTTCCCGGGGTTCGCGATCGGCGTGGGCGGCAGGCCGGTGTGGCGGTAGGTGTTGTAGGGCGAGTCGATGTCGAGATCGCGCTTCGTGATCACGTCGTGATGTTCCGCGAACGTGTACTCGATCGAGGCGTCGACCTCCAGCGGCATGCCCCGGCGCAGGCGGTTGTAGATCACCGAGGCGATCACCGGGCGGTCTTCGTCCGCTTTTCCCTCCCGCTCGATCAGCGAAGCGATCACGACGACTTCGGGGACCGTGCGGCCGAGCGCTTTCGCGCGCGCGGCGGCGTCGCGCGGGAGCTCCTTGCGGAACTGGTCGACGAGAATCTTCGTGACCTGCTCCGGTGAGTCGCCGGTCGGAATCAGATAGGTGCTCGGGAAGAGGTAACCTTCGAGATTCGGCGTTCGCCCGCCCGGGACGCTCGTGCCGCCGGCGTGCAGGAAGGCGTGCTCGTACGCGCTCGCGTCGCCCAGCGCGCGGCCGGCGAGCGTGCGCGCGATCTCGCGCGCCGTGTAGCCTTCGGGGATCGTCACCCACACGGCGAACTGCTCGCCGCGCACGAGCCGCTTCAAGATCTCGTCGCTCGTCTGGTGGGCGGGAAAGCGGTATTCGCCGGCTTTCACGTCGGCGTCGACATGGCGCAGGCGCGCGAGAATGCGGAACGCGAGGGCGTGCCGCAGCACGTCCTTGTCTTGCAGCGCCGACACCACTTGGGAGAACGTCGAGCCGCGCGCAATGACGACGTCCGTTTGGTGCTCCGGCCGCGCGCGGTCGACGTACACGGCGTCGCGGAACCACATCGACGCCGCCGCCACGATCACGCCGACGCTCACCACGATCGCGACCGCGAGTCCGATGAGCGCGCCGCGCGCGCGGTTCACCGAGGCCTGCGGGCTAGCCACGTCTCGAGAATTCCCACGGCGGCGAGCTGGTCGACCACTTTCTTGCGCTTCGCGCGCGACACGTCCGCGCCGATCAGAACCTTCTGCGCCGCGGCGGTCGTCAGCCGCTCGTCGATGCGCTCGATCGCGCCGTCGAACGCGCGCGCCAGGTGCGCGACGAACGCGTCGATCTTCTCGCTGGCCAGCGCGCGCTCACCGCTCATGGTCAGCGGGTCGCCCACGACGATCGTGCGCGCGCCGCGCTCGCGCGCGATCGCAACGATCGCGGCGACGTCGTCGCGCACGTTCGTGCGCTCGATGGTGGAGTGCGGAAACGCGAACGTCCCCTCGCCCACGGCAACGCCGACGCGCTTCGTGCCGACGTCCAAAGCGATCACCGCGCTCAAGGCTGCGTGCGCTCCGCGCCCGCAGCGTGGATCCAGCGCGCTGCCGCGCGCCTGACGCAGTCGGCGCGATCGTCCCTGAATCCCTTGCCTTCGCTCATCACGAGAACTCGTACACCAGCGCGCGCGCCTTGGGGCGTTTGCCCAGGTGCCATGTCACGATGTCGTCGGCGGCGCGGGCCACTTGCATCGTCGCGATCAGCGCCGCGCCCGCGCCGCGCTCGGCGCCCAGCGCGCGGAAGTTCGCCACGTCCGCGGCGTCGAGCGCGTGCGCGTCCCCGCGCGCGCCGTAGCAGCGCTCGCAGCCGAGGCCGCCGGACTCCAGATCGAGCCACGCGCCGTGCTCGTTGAACCCGTTGCCGCAGCGCACGCACGCGTCGCCCGCGGGCGCGAGCCCGAGCGCGTGCAGCAGGCGCAGTTGAAAGCGCGGCACGAGCGTCGCGGGCGCGTCGCTTCCGGCGACCGCCGCGATCGCGCCCGTGAGCAGCGCGTAGATCTCGGGCAGCGCGAGGTCGGGCTCGCAGAACAGATCGACCGTTTCGGCGAACAGCGACGCGGTCGCGAGCGCGTCCGGTCGCGCGAGCCCGGTCCAATACGATTTGACGGTGCGCGCTTCGGTGATCACGTCGAGCGAACGGCCTTTGTGCAGCGCGACGCGCACCTCCGCAAGCGGCTCGAGGCGGCCGCTCATCGAGCTGCGCGGCCGGCGCACGCCTTTCGCGACGGCGTCCACCTTTCCGCGCTCGCGCGTGAGCAGCGTGTAGATGCGATCGGCTTCACCGAGCGGGCGCGCGCGCAGCACGATCGCGTCGGTCGTGGAACTGCGCTCACTCACCTGTCCGTTCCTCGCTTCGCTGCGGTACGGACACTGTCCGTTCCTCGCTTGGCTGCGGTACGGACCCTGTCCGTTCTTCGCTTCGCTGCGGTACGGACACTTGTCCGTTCCTCGCTTCGCTGCGGTACGGACACTACGCCGGCACCGTCATTCACGTACGGTGGCGGCTTCTTCCTCGGCTGCGCCCGCGGCCTGTTGCCGGCGGTCGGTGAGCACGCGCACTGCTAAGATGCGCCGGCCGCGCGTGCGGTCGACGCGCAGCCGAACGCCGTCCGTCGCCTCGATCTCCTCGCCCTCGCGGGGAATCCGCCCGAACAGGCCGACGATGTAGCCGCCGATCGTCTCGAACTCTTCGTGCGGGAGCGCGATTGCGAGCGCGTTGTTCACGTCCTCGATATTCGTGCCGGCGTCGACCACCCACTCTTCGTCGCTCAGGCGGCGGATCGGTTCTTCTTCGCCTTCGTCGTGCTCGTCGCGAATCTCGCCGACGATCTCCTCGAGCAGGTCTTCCATCGTCACCAGGCCCGCCGTGCCGCCGTACTCGTCGATCACGATCGCGAGCGAGTACTTGCCGCGCTGCATTTCCCGAAGCAGCTCGGAGATGCGCTTGTTCTCGGGAACGAGCGTGATCGGGCGCATGAGCGAGCGCAGGCTGGTCGACGCGATCGTGCCGTTGGCGAGCGCGATCAGCAGCTCGCGGTCGTGCACGACGCCGATGACGTTGTCGACGGTCTCCTCGTACACGGGCAGCTTCGAGTAGCCTTCGGCGATCACGAGGTCGAGCGCGCGGCGCGGCGACGACGTCACGCTGACGGTCACCATGTCGGTGCGCGGGGTCATCACCTCGCGCACGATCGTGTCGCCGAACTCGATGATGGAGTGGATCAGCTCACGCTCCTGCTCCTCGAGCACGTTCTGCTCGACGCCGACGTTGACGAGCTGCTTGATGTCCTCTTCGGTCACGTACGGGCCGGTGTTGTGGCGTACGCCGAAGATCCGCACGATCGCGTTGGTCGCGACGAGGAAGG
>JAXDMB010000441.1:0-14485 GCA_034666325.1 Vulcanimicrobiota bacterium | reverse complement strand
GACTTCGCTGGGCTATCCGCCGACCAACATCCGCAAGAACGACTTCGCCCTCACGGCGCAGCTTCAGCTCACCTCGAAGCTGCAGCTCGCGGTCGGAAATTATCTCTCCGTGTACAAGCCCGACGCGCAGATCGAAGACCCCAACGTGCTCGCGCAGTACTCCACCGCGCCGAACGTCCCGGGCGCCGCGCCCGTCGCGCTGGTGCACGTCGGCAAGACGCGCGTCCACTACGACCCGCACCTCGGCCTGCTCTACCGGCCGTCGCGCGATCTCGCGCTGCGCGCGACCGCCGGTTCGTCGATCACGATGCCGTACGCGAGCATCATCTCGGGCATCGACCGCGTCGACCTGCCGAACGGCGCGAACAGCCAGACCTACACGCTCACGCATGCGAATCCCGACCTGCTGCCCGAGACGCAGCGCTCGTACGACCTCGGCGGCGATCTGCGCCTGCACGACGGCGGCCTGCTCTCGGCGGACGTGTACGACATCACGATCTACAACGCGTTCGCGGCGAATACGTTGCCGCTCTCGGGCGCTGCGCTGACCACCGCACAGACCGTCGCGCCGAGCGCGGCCGGCGGCTATTTCATCAACCGCACCATCAACGTCGGCGAACTGCGCGCGTACGGCCTGGAGCTGTCGCTCGCGAAGAACCCGGCGCTCGGCTTCGGCTACCGGCTCACCGGCTCGCTGCAGCGCGCGTACTTCGACAAGATCCCGCAGTCCGTGTATCTGGCGGGCCAGAGCTCGCTGATCTCCGGCAAGCAGCTCGACGGGCTCAACGGCTCGATCTCCGTGCCGTACGCCAAAGCGTACGCGGAAGCGCGGTACGCGTTCCCGTACGACGGACTGATCACGTTCGGCGCGGACTACGAAGGCAACAACAACTCGACGTACGGCCCGCCGTTCACGCTGTTCAACATGACGATGCGCTACGCGCTGGCCAAGACGTACCCGGTACAGATCGCGATCGACAACTTCTTCAACCTCAACACGGGATCGACGCTCGGGCGCGCGCTCCTCAACCAGGGCTCGCAGACCGTGCGGTTCGGCTGCAACGCCACCGGAACGATCTGCTCCAACAGCGGCTCCGCGAAGTCGCTGCAGTTCGTCTACCCCCGCAACGTGCGGATCCAGATCAGCCGCAAGATCTAGCAGCCCCAGCGGCACGGGCGGCGAAACACCCGCCCGTGCCGCGACACTGGCTCTTCAAGTCCGAGCCCGACAGCTTCTCCATCGCCGACCTCGAGCGCGTGGGCCGCGAGGAGTGGTCGGGCGTGCGCAACTACACCGCCCGCAACATCATGCGCGAGATGAAACGGGGCGACCTCGGGTTCTTCTACCACTCCAGCGTGCAGCCGCCGGGGATCGCGGGCATCTGCGAGGTGGTCGCGACGGCGCACCCCGACTCGACGCAGTTCGACCCCGCGAGCGAGTACTACGACGCGAAATCGAACCCGGACGATCCGCGGTGGTGGTGCGTGGACGTCGGCTTCGTCGGCACGTTCCCGCGCCTCATCACGCTCGAAGAGCTGCGCGCGATCCCCGCGCTCGCGTACATGCCGCTGCTGCGCAAAGGCCAGCGGCTGTCGGTGCAGCCGGTGTCACCGCAGGAGTGGAAGCTGATCCTGAAGCTCGTGAAGTGACGGCGCTTCTCAGACGGTCTGATACCGTTCCAGGAAGATCTGCTGCGCGTTGACCGGCTGCTCGCCCGGGAGCACGCGGCGGCGCTCGTAGCTGCCGTCGGGGCGCAGGACGCGCGTCTTGACGTTGTCCGCGAGCAGCACGTCGAGGATGTCGTTGCAGATGACGTCGCCGAGCACCGGATCGAGCACCGGCACGACGGTCTCCACGCGGCGGTCGAGGTTGCGGCCCATCAAGTCCGCGCTGCCGATGTAGACCTCGCGCTCGCCGCCGTTGGAGAACACGAACATGCGCGAGTGCTCGAGGAAGCGCCCGACGATGCTCGTGACGTTGATCGTCTCGCTCACGCCCGGAATCCCGGGGCGGATCACGCACATGCCGCGCACGATCAAGTCGATCGGCACGCCGGCGCGTGACGCGCGGTAGAGCCGCTGCACGATGCCCGCGTCGCTGATCGCGTTGAGCTTCGCGACGATACCGCATTTTCGCCCGGCCATCGCGTGCTCGGTCTCGCGGTCGATCAGCTCCTCGAAGCCCGAGCGCAACCCGATCGGCGCCACCATGAGCTGCTCGTAGCGATCGGCTTTCGAGAACCCGGTGAGCGCGTTGAAGAGCTGCGTCGCGTCGCTGCCGAGGTCGGCGCGGCACGTGAACAGCGAGAGGTCCGTGTACGTGCGCGCCGTCTTGTCGTTGTAGTTGCCGGTGCCGAAGTGCATGTAGCGGCGGATGCCGTCGGGCTCGTTGCGCACCACCAGCGTCACCTTCGCGTGCGTCTTGAGCCCCGCGAGGCCGTACACCACGTGCACGCCCACACGCTCCAGCATGCGCGCCCAGTGAATGTTGTTCTCTTCGTCGAAACGCGCCTTGAGCTCGATGAGCGCGGCGACCTGCGTGCCGTTCTCGGCCGCGTCGACCAGCGCTTGGATCACGGGCGAGTTGCCCGACGTGCGGTACAGCGTCTGCTTGATCGCGAGCACGTTCGGATCGTTGGCCGCCTGCTGCACGAACTGCACGACCGGATCGAACGACTCGTACGGATGGTGCAGCAGCAGATCGCCGTCGCGAATCACCGCGAACAAGTCGCTCTGGCCGATCAGGCGCTTGGGGATCGTGGGCGTGAACGGCGGATCGTGCAGCTCCGGCTCCTCGATGCTGACGAGCGTCCACAGGTCCTTGGTGCCCATCATGCCGGCGACTTCGTAGCAGTCGCCTTCGTCGAGCTCGAGCGCCTCGAGCACCATGCGGCGCAGCATCTCCGGCATGCCGGGCTCCACCTCGAGCCGCACCGGTTCGCCGAAGCGCCGTTTGCGCAACTCCGACTCGATCGCGCGCAGCAGGTCGTCGGCCTCGTCTTCCTGCAGGTCGAGATCGGCGTCGCGCGTGACGCGGAACAGGTACGTCGCTTTCACGCGCAGCCCCGGGAAGAGCGCCTCCATGTTGTGCGCGATGATGTCCTCCATCATCACGAACCAGCGCTGGCCGCGCGGCGCCGACTCCACCGGCACGAAACGCGGCAGCGAGCCCGGCACTTTCACGCGCGCGACGTAGCGGATCGGGCCGTCCGGCGTGGTTTCCTCGAGCTCCACCGCCAGCGAGATCGACAGGTTCGAGATGTACGGGAACGGATGGCCTTTGTCGATCGCCAGCGGCGTGAGCACCGGGAACACGCGCTCCTCGAAATACCGGCGCATCGCGCGCGCCGTGTCCGCGTCGAGCTCGTCGAAGCCCAGGATGCGGATGCCGTGCTGCTCGAGCGCGGGAAAGAGCTGGCTCTCCAAACAGTCCGTCATGCGCGCGAGCGAGCGGCGCAGCCGGCGGCTCACGAGGTCGAGCTGTTCCTCGGGCGTGTGGCCGTCGTCGGAGCGCTTGTGCACTTCGGCGGCGAGCTGCTGCATGAGTCCCGCGATGCGGATCATGAAGAACTCGTCCAGGTTGGTGCCGTAGATCGCGATGAACTTGAGCCGCTCGAGCAGCGGGTTGCGCTCGTCGAGCGCCTCTTCGAGCACGCGTTCGTTGAACTCCAGCCACGACGTCTCGCGGTTGATGTAGAGTGCGGGATCGTCGAGCGGGATCGGCGTTGCGACCACGGGCGGGCGGAGCTCCGCGCCGACCTGCGAACCGGAGAGCATGATCCCCGAGCGGTTCGGCGCGTGAGCACGGACTTCATCGCCCACCTCGGCGCGCACGTCGCGCTCGCGGGATCGGCGCTCGTGGTCGCGCTCGCGCTCGGGATCCCGCTCGCGGGATTGGCGGCCGACCGCCCGCTCCCGCGCGGTCTGCTGCTCGCCCTCGCCGGCGGCTTCCGGGTGGTGCCGTCGCTCGCGATCCTCACGCTCGCGCTGCCGCTGCTCGGCCTCGGCTTCCGGCCGGCGCTGCTCGCGCTCGTGGTGCTCGCGCTTCCGCCGATTCTGGTGAACACGGACGTCGGGCTGCGATCCGTCCCGCGCGCGACGCTCGAAGCGGCGCGCGGCACCGGCATGACCGAACGCCAGATCGGCACGCGCGTGCGCTGGCCGCTCGCGCTCCCGGTGGTCGCCGTCGGCGTGCGCACCGCGGCGGTCGAGGTGATCGCATCGGCGACGCTCGCGGCATTCATCGGGGGCGGCGGCCTGGGCGACTACATCATCGGCGGCCTGCAAACCGCCAACTTTCCCGAGCTGATCCTGGGCGCCGTGTCGGTGGCAGCGCTCGCACTCCTCGCCGACGCCGCGCTCGGGTATGCGCAGCGCCGTCTCGCCGTCTGAAACCGAGGTCCATGCAACTATCACGCGCACGCGCGCTCGCGATTCTGGCCGCCGCTCCGTTCGCAGTGTCGTGCGGCGGCGGCGACGCCGTCAAAGTCGGTTCGAAGAACTTCACCGAGGAGCTGATTCTCGGCGAGCTCTACGCGCAAAGTCTCGAGCACGCCGGACTGCGGGTGGCACGCAAGCTCAATCTCGGCACCACCGACATCGCGATGGCGGCGCTCGGCCGCGGCGAGATCGACCTGTATCCGGAGTACACCGGAACCGCGCTGCTCAACGTGCTGCACCTCCCGCCGGAGAGCGATCCCAAGAAAGCCTACACCACCGTCAAGGACGCGTACGCGCAAAAGTTCGCGCTCGTGTGGCTCGACCCGGCGCCGATGAACGATACGCAGGCGCTCGCCACCACGCAAGCGGTTGCGGGCCGTTACGCGCTCGGCACGCTGAGCGATCTCGCGGCGAAGGCGAACGAGCTGCGGCTCGGCGCCGTGCCGGAGTTCCTCACGCGCGCCGACGGTTTACCGGGCCTGAAGAAACGCTACGGCGGCTTCGCCTTTAAGCAGATCAAGACGGTCGACAACGGTCTGAAGTACCAGGCGCTCGAGCACGGCGACGTCGACGTCATCATCGCGTTCTCCACCGAAGGCCAGCTCAAAGCCGACAGCCTGGTCGTGCTCGAAGACAACAAGCATCTGTTCCCGTCGTACGCGGTCGCGCCGGTGGTGCGCAAAGCCCTGCTCGACGCGAAGCCCGACGTGCCGAAGGCGCTCAACGCGCTCTCGCCGCTGCTGGACAACGACGTGATGCAGAACCTCAACCTGCAGGTCGACGGGCCGCAGAAACGCGAGCCGGCCGACGTGGCGCGTGACTTCCTCAAGCAGCACGGCCTCGCCTGACGCGGCCGCCGCAGGCGGCGCGCGCGTCGAGCTGCGCGGCGTCGGCGTGCGCTACGCGAGCGCGAGCGTACCGGCGGTGCACGACGTCGATCTCACGATCCAGGCCGGTCAGTTCGCGGTGCTGCTCGGGCCGTCCGGTTGCGGCAAGAGCACGCTGCTGCGCACGATCAACCGCCTCGTCGAGCCGACGTCCGGCACGGTGCTGATCGACGGCGGCGACGTGCGCCGGCGCGACGCGACGGAGTTGCGGCGCGGCATCGGCTACGTGATCCAAGCGGTCGGGCTGTTCCCGCACTACACGGTCGCGCAGAACGTCGGCGTCGTTCCGAAGCTGCTCGGCTGGAACGAGGCGCGCACCGGCGCGCGCGTCGACGAGCTGCTGCGGCTGATCCGGCTCGATCCCGCGCGCTACCGGGACCGCAAGCCGCGCGAGCTCTCCGGCGGTGAGGCGCAGCGCGTGGGCGTCGCGCGCGCGCTGGCGGCGCAGCCGCGCGTGCTCTTGATGGACGAGCCGTTCGCGGCGGTCGACGCGATCGTGCGCGCATCGCTGCAGGACGAGATCGCGCGCGTGCACCGCGAGCTCGGCACGACGATCGTGTTCGTTACGCACGACGTGGACGAAGCGCTGCGCCTCGCGGACCGCATCGTGGTGATGAACGCCGGCCACGTCGTACAAACGGGCCCGCCCGCGGACATCTTGGAGCACCCGGCCGACGACTTCGTGCGCGATTTGGTCGGAGTGGACGCCGAAACACGGCGCCTCGCACTCGAGCGGCCGCTGATCGAGCGATGAACACCGCATCGAACGCGAGCGAGGATCGAAACTTTGACGCGAACGCGAATTCGAGCGTGAACGCGAGTGCCGCACGAACCGGACGCCCGGCGGCGTGACGTACCTCGCAGCGCACGGCGCGCGTGTAGCGGATTTGCTCGGGCAGCATGTGGTGCTGGTGCTCGTTTCGCTCCTGGTTGCGCTCGTCATCGCGGTGCCGCTCGGCGTCGTTGCGGCGCGCAACGAACGTGCCGGCGCCGCCATTCTCGCCGTTGCGGGCGCGCTCTACACGATCCCCAGCCTCGCGCTGCTCGCGCTCTTGGTCGCCGTGATCGGGCT
This sequence comes from Vulcanimicrobiota bacterium, assembly GCA_034666325.1. Classification (GTDB taxonomy): domain Bacteria; phylum Vulcanimicrobiota; class Vulcanimicrobiia; order Vulcanimicrobiales; family Vulcanimicrobiaceae; genus Vulcanimicrobium. The sequence goes on along the minus strand of JAXDMB010000441.1, from coordinate 8,086 downwards.
CGGGCAGATCACGGCGATCGTCGCGCTCGTCGTCTACGCGCAGATGATCCTCGTGCGGGGCGTGGTGGCGGGATTGCGCGGTGTCGATCCGGCACTGGTCGATTCCGCGCGCGGGCTCGGTTTCACCGCGCGGCAAACGCTGCTGCGCGTGGAGTTTCCCGCCGCGCTTCCGGTGATGCTCGGCGGCGTGCGCGTCGCGACGGTGTCGCTGGTCGCGCTCGCGACCGTCGCCGCGTGGATCAACGCCGGCGGTCTGGGCGTGCTGCTCTTCGAGGGCATCGGCACGAACAATCCGGATAAGATCTTCGCGGGCGCGCTAGCCGCTGCCGCGCTCGCGATCGCAGCCGACCTCGCGCTGCGCGGCGCTGAGCGCGCAGTCCGCACGTAAAAACGATGCGCGCTAGCACCGGCGGTGCGGCGGTCTCGCGGCGAGCGCCGGCGCTCGCCGCGCTTAGACGACCGTCAGGAGGCTCAGCGCGTAGCGGCCGCCCGCGTCCGTGTACGTTTTCTTCTCCGCGAAGCCGCAGCTCCGCGCGAGTGCGACGATGTCCTCGCGGCTGAACTTGTACGACGACTCGGTGTGGATCGACTCGCCGGCGGCGAAATCGACGTCCAGACCGGCGGTGGGAATGCGCACGCGCTGGTCGCGCTCGCTGATCAGGAACGACCGCACCGCGCCGTGCTCGTCGTCCCAGTTCGCGCGGAAGCGGAACGCGTCGAGATCGAAGTCCGCGTCGAGCTCGCGGTTCATGCGCCCGAGCAGGTTCTTGTTGAACGCCGCCGTCACGCCGGTCGGATCGTTGTACGCGAGCTCGAGGATCGACGGATCTTTCTTGAGATCGTAACCGATGAGCAGCCCGTCGCCGGGATGCCGCGCCTTCGCGAGCAGATGCAGCAGCTCGCGCGCATCGGCGGGCTCGAAGTTGCCGATGTTCGATCCCAAGAAGAGCACGAGCACGCGGCTGTGCGTCACCAGGCGCTGATCGCGCAGCAGCGGGAAATAATCGCCGGCGTACGCGACAATGCGCAAGCGCTCGTATGCCGCGGACAGCGCGAGCGACGACTCCGTCACCGCGTCGGCCGAGATGTCGATCGGATGATACGTGAGCGACGGCTGCCGCTCGAGAATCGCGTCGATCAGCAGGCGCGTCTTGATCGCGCTGCCGCTGCCGAGCTCGACGAGCTCGACGGGGCCGTCGAGCGCGCCCGCGATCTCGCGCCCGTACGTCGCGAGCAGATCGCGCTCGACGCGCGTGAGATAGTATTCGGGAAGCCGGGTGATCGCCTCGAACAGCGCCGAACCGAGATCGTCGTAGAAATACTTCGGCGACAGGCTCAGCGGGCGCGTTCCCAAGCTTTCCCGGACGTCTTCCGCGAACGTGGCGACCCGCACCGGATGCGGATCGCGGTAGAGCACGAAGCGGTCGGAGGATTCCGGCAGCGGCGTGGGGGCGGCCGTGGGCTGTTTCAATCGCTCTCCTTCGAGGGAGGACTCCACCGGCCGTCATGGTGCGGGAAGACGTGGGCGCTGTCAACACCGGAGCGTACGGACGTCGAGGTCCCGGCCTGCGAACGGGTGAAGTCGACGCCCGGGCGCGAACCCCATCGGCAACCCTCGGGAGCTTTCGCATGATCACCGAAACGACGACGATCAACGGCCAGCGGGGCCCGATGCCGGCGTACATCGCGCGACTCGACGACCGGCCGCGGCCCGCGGTGATCGTGCTCGAAGGCATCTACGGATTCGACTCCGAGCTGCGCCGGATCACGGACCTCGTCGCGAGCGCCGGCTACGTCGGCTGCGCGATCGATTACCTGCGCGGACAGAACGTCGCGCAAGGCTTTCACACGGCGACGATGGAGGACGATCTCGCGATGACGCGCGACTGGCTCAACGAGCGCAAGTACGTCGCGCACGGCAAGATCGCGGCGTGGGGCTTCGGCGTCGGCGGAGCGGTCGCGTTCATCGGCGCGATGCTGCCGGGGATGAGCGCGGCGATCGCGTTCTACGGCCAGAGCATCAGCAAAGGACTTCCCGACGGCGGCGACGCGCCGATCAAGGACGCCGACAAGATACGCACGCCGCTGCTCCTCGTGTACGGCGGCGCCGACACGGAAGTGACGCAGCCCGAGATCGACCGCATCCGCACGCGCTTGACCGCAGCCGGAAAAACCGCGGACGTGCAGATCTATCCGAGCGTCGGCCACTCGTTCTTCCGCCAAGATCTCGGCACGATCGCATCGCGCGAGATCGCGGACGCGTGGGACAGAGTGGTGTCGTTCCTGCGCAGATCGTTCGCGTAGCGAACGCTCGCGTAGCAGTTAGCGGCCCACCATGCGTGACCAGCGGTCGCGCACGTCCGTGATGTAGTCGCGCGTTTCCGCGTACGGCGGAACGCCGTGGTAGTGCGCGACCGCCGCCGGGCCCGCGTTGTACGCGGCGAGCGCTAACGCGTACGGATCATCGTCTTCGCGGTCGCGGTAATCGTACACGTACGCGGCGAGCACGCGCGCGGCGCCTGCGATAGCGGAACGCGGCTCCCACGGATCGACGCCGTACTCCGTCGCGGTCGGCACGGTGAACTGCGCGATGCCGACCGCGCCCGCCGACGAAACGGCGGACGGATCGAACGCCGACTCTTGCAGCAGCGTCGCCGCGAGAAATTGCGGCGGAAGCCCGTTCGCGCGCGCGGCTTCCAGCACGTTCGTGCCGAGCAGCAGCGCGTCGACCGCGCCGATGCGCGGGTTCGTTCGCATCACCTCGCGAGCGACTTTCATCGCAGCGGGCGCCGTGCGCCCGGCGTCCATGCAGAGCCGCAAGCCTCGCATAACGGTGACCGGCGGGGGTATATGCCACGACAGCGCGGCATCCCGGAGACCGTCGATCCGCACTGGAGCGATGGTGAGGGCTGCTGCCACGAATACGGCTGCGAGAGGGTTTCCGGGAGTCGGGACCAATCCGCCGTTAGCCCTCTTCAAGAAGTACAAGGATCAGCGTGAACACGATCTCGTTGGGCGGGCCGGTGATCTCCGCGGTTGCTGCGACGTTCATCGTCCTGCTCGTGGGAGATTTCGCCTCGACGTTCTTTTATCACGTGCCGCAGCACGTGTGGGGGAAGCTCCATCTCCGAACGCACCACGATCGCCGCAGGTCCTATTGGGATCACGCGGTGCTCTCGCGCGATCCCCAGGTCCTGCTCGACGGGCTGCTGGGCGCGCTGCCGTACATCGCGCTCGCGATCCTGTGCTCGTCCATCTCGGTCGCCGGCGCGGTCGCCGGCTTGCTGCTGGGGCAGCTTCACGTGTGGTGGCGCCACACGACGGAACTCGGCTGGCGCACGCCCGCTTGGGGCATTCGCCTCGCGCGCGCGCTGCAGATCGTGCTTCCCGAGGACCACGACGGCCACCATCGCAATCCCGAGATCGAGTTCGGCGACATCTTCCGCTTCTACGACGCTCCGTCGCGCGCTACCATCGCGTTCTTCCGGAACCTCGACCCGAAGCGCAGAGCGGCCGCGCTTCGGCGCGCCGCGATCAACCGCAGGCGCGAGGCCGGAGCGGCCATGAAGCGGCGCAAGATGGTCAAGCAGACGAGCTGAGGTCGAATGACGAAACGCGTTCTCTTTTTGATCTCCGATACCGGCGGCGGACACCGCGCCGGCGCGCAAGCCGTCGGGGCAGCGCTCGACGAGATCGAGGGAGCGACGCGATTCGAGTGGCGCATCGACGACATCGCCACGCACTGCACGTTTCCGCTCTCCAAGCTGGGGCCGGCGTATAGCGCGGCCCTTCGCTATGCCCCGCCGATCTACGGCGCGCTGTACCACGCGACCAACGGACGCAGGCGCTACAAGACGATCGTGCGCTTCTGCGAGCCGCTCTACCGCGAGCGGCTACGCGAGGTGTTCACGCAGTACCAGCCCGACGTGATCGTGTCGGTGCACCCGCTGCTCAACCACGCCGCCCTGCGCGCCCGCGCCGACGCCGGCATGCAGCAGGTCCCCATCGTCACGGTGATCACCGACCTGGGCCGCGTTCACGAAGGCTGGCTCCTCCCTGAGGCCGACCTCACCGTCGTTCCGGCGCGCGAGGTCTACCAGCGGGCGATCGAGCGCGGCGTGCCGCCCGAGCGGCTGCGCCTGCTGGGCCACCCGATCCATCCCCGCTTCGAGGACGTCCGCGGCTCGAAAAAAGAGCACCGCAAGAAGCTCGGGCTGCCCGAGAACGCGACGATCGCGCTGCTGATGGCGGGGGGCGAGGGCGGCGGCAAGCTGCTGCCCACCACGCTCGGGCTCGCGAAGGCGGGCCTCGACTTCCACCTGGTCGTGGTGACCGGCCGCAACGCGGCGCTCAAGGCGAAGCTCGAGGAGCTCGCGCCCTCGCTCCCCACGCCGATGACCGTGCTCGGATTCCGCAACGACGTGCCCGAGCTCATGCGCGCGGCCGACCTGCTGGTGACCAAGGCCGGACCGGGCACGATCGCCGAGGCGTCCGTGGCCGAAGTTCCGGTCGTCGTCTACGACTACGTCCCGGGCCAGGAGCGCGGCAACCTCGACTACGTGCGGACCAACGGGATCGGCGTCGTGGCGCTGAGCACCGCCGAGGTGATCTCCTCGGTCGCCCGGATCGTGCACAACCAGGAGCGCTTGGCGAAAATGCGCTCGCAGCAGAACGCGATCGCGCCGCGCGGCTCGTCGCGCCGGATCGCGGAGCTGATCGCGGGTATCGCCGTGACCGGCCGCCGTCCCATCATCCCTGCCGCGGTCTGATCCGCCCGTGCCTCCGACGCTGACGGTCGACGTCCCGGCCGAGGTCGCAACCGAGGTCGTCGCGACGCGCCGCGACCTGCACGAGCACCCCGAGCTGGGGTTCGAGGAACACCGCACGTCGGCCATGGTGGCCGACCGCCTGCGCGCGCTCGGTTTCGACGTCCACACGGGCATCGGGCAGACCGGAGTCGTCGGCGTGCTCGAGGGCGCGCGCCCCGGCAAGACGATCATGCTGCGCGCCGACATGGACGCGCTCCCGATCGATGAGGAGAACGCGGTCCCGTACCGCTCGCGCACGCCGGTGCACATGCACGCGTGCGGCCACGACGGCCACGTCGCGATGCTGCTCGGCGCCGCGCGCATCGTGATGTCGCGCCGCGACGAGGTCGCGGGCACGGTCTGCTTTCTGTTCCAGCCCGCGGAGGAAGGGAAGGGCGGCGCCAAGGCGATGGTCGACGACGGCGTGCCCGAGCGCTTCGGGATCGAGCGCGCCTACGGGCTGCACCTCGCGTCCGCGCATCCGGCCGGGCAAGTGGGCTTTCGTGAAGGCGCGTTCTACGCGTCGAGCGACTCGATCGAGATCACGGTCGAAGGCAAAGGCGGGCACGGCGCGTCGCCGCACCTCTCGGTGGATCCGGTGTACGTCGCGTCGCAGTTCGTCGTGGCGGTGCAGCAGGTCGTGTCGCGCAACATCGACCCGATCGAGCCCGCCGTCGTGACGATCGGCTCCATCCACGGCGGCACCACGCACAACGTGATCCCGAGCCGCGTGAAGCTGATGGGCACCGTGCGCGCGTTTGACGCGGACGTGCGCGCGAAGATGGCCGAGCGCATCGAGCGCGTGCTGCGCGGCATCTGCGAAAGCTCCGGCGCGACATATACGTTCGAATATCTCTGGCGCTATCCGGTGACGTCGAACGACGTCGAGCAGACGCGCTATGCGCGCGCGCTCGCGCAGCGCGTCGCCGGCGACGAGCAGGTCGCGGACGTTCCGAAATTGATGGGCGCGGAAGACTTCTCGTTCTTCGCCGAGCGCGTGCCCGCGTGTTTCTTCACCATCGGCAGCAACGGCGGGCCCGACAGCGCGTGGCCGCACCACCATGCGCGCTTCGACATCGACGAGTCCGCGCTCCAAACGGGCGTGCGCATGATGACGGCGCTCGCGCTCGACGCACCGCTGCACGCACCGTAACCGCGGCCGGTGGCGGATAGCGCATCGGTTCGTGCCGCGAACGCGGACGATCTCCCCGCGCTCGAACCGATTCTGCCGGCGTTTCTGCGCTCGCCGTACAAGCGCGGCCGCTTCTTGCGCGCGCTCGCGAACGGTGAGGTGGTCGTCGCGCACGACGGCGACCGCGTCGTTGGCTTCATGTGGCTCAACGAGTTCTTCGGCCACACGTTCGTGAACGTGCTCGCCGTCGCGGAGGAATTGCGCCGCCGGGGTTACGCCGGCGTGCTCCTCGCGCACGCGGAACAGCGCGCGCTCACCGACCGCGTCTTCACCTCGACCAACGCCTCGAACGCGCCGATGCACGCGGTGCTCGCGCGCTACGGCTGGCGCCGCTGCGGCGAAGTGGACCACCTCGATCCCGGCGACCCGGAAATCGTCTACGTGAAATATGCGCCGGCCGGCGCACCCGGTAGATACGAGGTCAGTTCGAGCTGATCGCCGGCCGGCGTTCGAGCACTTCTTGCGGCGGGCGCGGATAGCGCGCGCCGAGGATCTCGCGCAGCGTCGTCTCACAGCCGCACGTGCGCGACGGCGCGCCGCGGCCCAAGAGCAGGGCCCTGCAGCCGTCGAGATGATGAAGTGAGGCCCGGTGTCCACAGTCGTCGCAGATCGGCGGCAACAGCGCCGGGATGTCGCGCTCGTTCACGAGCTCAGTGTCCCGTCTCGCCATTTCATGCCTCTTACGAGGCACTTACGAAGCTCTTACGAAGCCCGGGCCGGCGCCCGCGGCTAGACCGGGACCGCCGGGGGAAGCTGTGCGATCAGGCCGCCGCGCATCGCCGCGGTCGCCGCGCCGACCGCACCCGCGTCGTTGCCGAGCGTCGCGCGAACGATCCGCGTCGTCCCACGCGGCACCATCGTCGTGCGGATCTCGACGAGCGGCTTAACCCGGTCGAGCAGAAAGTCGCCGGCGCTCGAGACGCCCCCGCCCAGCGCGATGATCTCCGGGTTCACGAACGCGATGATGTTGGAGAGCCCCAGCGCGAGGTCGTCGCAGAACGCGTTCCAGGCCGTCAGCGCGTGCTGGTCGCCGGCCTGCGCCGCTTTGCGAACCTTCTTCGAGCCGAGCCGGTCGCGCCACGGCCGTTTGTCGTCGGGGTCCTTGGGCGGCTGCGGGTCGAGCAGCGCGCTGCGCGGGAACGACGGTGCGAGCCGGAACGCGTGGCGCAGCAGGCCCGTGCCGGAAGCCTGCGCTTCGAAGCAGCCCACCTTGCCGCAGCCGCACACGAAGCCGCCGTCGGGACGGATCTGATGGTGCCCGACCTCGCCCGCGCCCATCTGATAGCCCAGCGCGAGCACGCCGTGCGCCACGACGCCGCCGCCGATTCCCGTGCCGAGCGTCAGCAGCACGAAGTCTTGCGTGCCCTGTCCCACGCCGTGCACGTACTCGCCCAGCGTCGCGCAGCGCGCGTCGTTGCCGACGAACACCTCGTACTTCGGAAACGCGTCGCGCACGCGCGCGCCCAGCGGCACGTTCTGCCAGCCGAAGTTGGGCGAGTAGCGGATCGTGCCGCTCGCCGGATCGATGTTGCCCGGCGAGCCGATCCCGATTCCCATGACGTCGTGCTTCGTCGCGCCGATCGCGCTCTTCACGACGTCCGCGAGCGCGTTGACCACCGCGGCCGGCGCGTGGTCTTCGATGTCGCGCTCGAACTTCGCATGGATCTCGCCCGTGTCGTCGACGACGGCCGCCATGACGTGCGAGCCGCCGAGGTCCACCCCGATCGCCGCGCGCGACATCAGTGCGGATCCGGCTGCGGGGACGGCGGCGCCGTGGGCGCTCCGGGCGGCGGAGGCGGCGGCACGCCGGGCGGCGCGTCGACCACGTTCGCGGGATCGTTCCAACCGGCGTACGTCACCTGCACGGTTCCTTTGAGGCCTTGCAGCGTGACGAGACACGCGCGCGGCCGGTACGTCACCTTGTCGTAGGTGCAGTCCATCGAGCCGGGTATCTGCGCGTTGGCGATCGCGACCGAGCGGAATGCGCCCAGCGCCGTTCCCGATGCGTCCGGGCGGTCCGCCAGCGGCTCGAGGAGCGTGTCGGGGGCGCCCATGTAGAGCCGGTTCTTGCGCAGGTTCCGAATCG
>JAXDMB010000440.1:0-11994 GCA_034666325.1 Vulcanimicrobiota bacterium | reverse complement strand
GGCGACTGCCGAGCGCGTCGGCGCGCTGCGCGACCGGCTGGAAGCCGGGATCGTCGGCGCCGTCGCGGACGTGATCGTCAACGGCGCCGGCGCGCCGCGGCTCCCGGGAAACCTCTCCGTCGCCTTTGCCGGCGCGCCGTCCGACGCGCTGTTGATCCGCCTCGACATGGACGGGATCGCCGCGTCGGCGGGCAGCGCGTGCGCCGCGGGATCGCTCGAGCCGAGCCACGTCGCGGCGGCGTTGGCCCTCCCCGATGCCTACCGTCTCGGCGTGATCCGGTTCTCGCTCGGCCGCGGCACGACCGCGGATGAAGTCGACGAGGTCGTCCGGCGTTTGCCTGCTCTGATAGCTAGCGTGCGCACCCCGCTCGCGGTGTAGCGCATTGCAATTGTGGGAAAGGGCCGAGCGTGGCTCTAGCGAGCACGCGGAGGATCGGTTTTGAGTTCGGGTATCGACGGAGCGTTGATTCGAGATGTCTTTTTGGGCGTCGCAGCTTTGCTGGCAGGGGTGGGCGTGTTCATCGTGTGCTCCGCCCTCGCGCGGACGCTCGCACGCCTGAACAAGACCCTCGATGAGGTCGACGTCCAAGTCGCCGCGCTCTCGGCGCCCCTCGTTCAAACGCTCGGACACGTCGGCGGGATAGCGGACACCGCGGACGCCACGGTCGCCCGTCTCGGCCAGGTCGTCGGAACGCTGGAAGGCGTCGCCGGCGGCGTCGGCAACACCGCGAAGCTCGCATCCGACGCCGTCGCGCCCGCGCTCGTGAACGTCGGCGCCACGCTGACCGGCATCACGGCCGGCCTGCGGAGGCTCGTCAGCGGCCGCCGCGGCTCGGCTCCGGCCAACGGCGCGTCGGGCGGCACGTTATCGGGCACGGAGACGGGCAATGGCTGAGGAGCGCAACAGTGGCGGCGGCGGCGGCGGAATCGCCGGCTTCGTCACGGGCCTTGCCGTTGGAACGCTCGCCGGAGTCGTCCTGGCGATGATCCTCGCGCCCCAGTCGGGCGAGGACACGCGGGACCTGCTCGTCGCCAAAGCCCGCGAGGCGGGCGAACGGGCGCGCGACACCGCGGGTGACGCGAACGATCTTCTGGCCCGCGGTCGTCAAATCGTCGCGGATGCGAAAGCCCGGATCGACGGAGCGATCGCGGAAGGCAAGGACGCGGCGACGCGCCAGCGCAGCACCCTCGAGAACGAAAGCAACGAAAGCTAGGAGATACGGTGGATATCAAAGTCAACGTCCGCGAGTCCGAGGGCGACGCGTACGTCGTCGACCTCACCGGTGAGATCGACGTCTACACCTCACCGAAGGTCAAGGACGCGATCACGGAGCTGATCGACCAAGAGCACTACAACTTGGTGATCAACCTGGAAAAGGTGCGCTACATCGACTCGACGGGTCTGGGCGTCCTCATCGGCGGCCTCAAGCGCGTCCGCGAGCACGGCGGTTCGGTCAACCTGGTCTGCACCAACCCGCAGATCAAGAAGATCTTCGACATCACCGGTCTCGTGAAGATCTTCGGGATCTTCGACGACGAGCAGAGCGCGATGAAGGCGCTGGTGTGAACCCCGCGCTGCTCGCGGTGTCGTCACACGGTACGGTCGAGCTCAAGATCCCCGGCCGTGCCGAGTGGGTCGCGGTCGCGCGGCTCGCCGTGGCCGCCGTGGCGAGCCGGCTGCGCTTCTCGGTCGACGAGATCGAGGATATCAAGCTGGCGATCGCCGAGGCGTGCACCAACTCGATCCAGAGCTCCGGCACGCAGGACTCGGGCCAGATCGAGATCGTTTGCGACGCCCTCGAGGACGAGCTCCGCGTCACCGTCCGGGACCACTCCGCCAGCCTCCATCTCGAGCCGGTCAAAGTGAGCGGCCTTGACGAGGGCCGCACCGAAGAGCTTGGCGTGTTCCTCATTCGCGCTCTCATGGACAACGTCGAGTACACGAGCGACCCGCGCACCGGTACCGAACTCATCATGACGAAGCGCGTCACGGCGTAGCCGTGTCGTCGTCGGTTCCTCACGTGGACGAGGAACGGTGGGACCGCAACCGCGCACGCCAGGCGTTCGCGCGGTTCGCCGAGCTGCGCGCCGACCGCGCTCTCGACAGCGGCCCGGATCACTCGGGCGTCAGCGAGTTCGACCGCTTGCGCAACGAGCTCGTCGTCGCGCACCTCAACCTCGTGCGCTATCTCGCGGTGAAGTTCGCCAACCGCGGTGAAGCGCTCGACGATTTGATCCAAGTCGGCACCGTCGGTTTGCTCAAGGCGATCGACCGCTTCGACCTCGAGCGCGGCGTGGAGTTCACCACGTACGCCACGCCGACGATCGTCGGCGAGATCAAGCGCTATTTTCGCGACAAGGGCTGGGCCGTCAAGGTCCCGCGAAGGCTGCAGGAGCTCAACCTCTCGGTCAACCGCGCGATCGAGAAGCTCACCGTAAAGCTCGGCCACTCGCCGACCGTCGCGGAATTGGCGTCGCACCTGGGCGCGTCGGAAGAAGATATCCTCGAAGCACAGGAGCTCGGGCAGGCGTACAATCTGCTCTCGCTCGACACCGAGCTCAACGGCGAAGGCGACAAAAAATCACAGACGCTGGCGGACTACGTCGGCCAGAACGACGCCGGTCTCGAATTGCTCGAAGACCGCGCGAACCTCGAGCGCGCGTTCCAAGTGCTCACCGGCCGCGAGCGCGTGATCCTGTATCTGCGCTTTTACGAAAGCGTCTCGCAGACGGAGATCGCGAAGCGCTTGAACGTCTCGCAGATGCACGTCTCGCGCTTGCAGCAGAAGGCGCTCGAGAAGCTCAAGAACTTCCTGCAGGAGAAGTAGCCGGCGCGACCGCGCGCACTTTGCGCACCCGCGCGAGCAGCCCGGCGAGGATCAGCACCGAGCCGTCGATGATCGTGTAGCCGCCCGCGATCGCGGATGGGGGGTTGCCCGAGGTGACGTGCGCCCACGGCGTCCACGGCAGCCACGTCCACGCGCCGAAGTACGTGCCTGCCAGCTCCAGATCGGTGACGGCCAGGAAGATGCCCGCGAACAGCGCGCGGCGCTGGCTGAACAGGATCACGGCGGTGAAGATCGGCAGCCACAGCACGCCGTGAACGTCCACCCGGCCGGTGAGCGCGCTCAGCGGCCCGACGCCGGTGAGCGCCCACACGACCGCCAGACCGAGCACCGCCCGCGTGAAGAGCCGCTCGTGCCGGCGCACCCAGGGCAGCGCAGCCACGCCGAACGCGAACACGTATACGAGCCCGTGCCCGAACGGCACGAACGCCGGGATTCCGATGAAGCGGTAGCGGTACGCGCCCCATACCTGCGAGCCGAGGTACTCGAACACGGTCGCGACCACGACGCACAGCCACACCTGCGCGCGGTCGCCGGGCGACAGGCGCGTGGTCCACAGCCACAGGATGCCGAGCGTCACCGCGCCGAGCACGTACTCCCACGGCCACGCGGCGCCCAGCCGGCCGTCGATGAACAGCACCACCGGTGCGTAGCAGAGGATCGCGACCAGGAACCACGGTGAGACCCGGGACTCCTGCGAGGGCGCCACGGCGCTCGTCTTCCGATCGCTTTGGTCGCTCACCTCGGCGGAACGTTCGGTCGCCGCGGCCGGATTCCGGACGCCGCGCGGGGTGGGGCGCCAGCCCGTCCGCCGCGAACCTGACGGATCGGTCATGACTTCCCAAGAACTCCGTCAAGCATTCGTCGACTATTTCGTGCGCAACGGGCACGTTCATCTGCCGTCCGCTTCGCTCATCCCCGACGAGATGAGCACCACGCTGTTCACGATCGCGGGGATGGAGCAGTTCGTGCCGGTGTTCCTGGGCGACACGCCGGCGCCGGCGCCGCGCGCGGTCACCGTGCAGCGCTGCCTGCGCGTCGCGGGCGCGAAGTCCGACATCGAGAACGTCGGGCGCACCGGGCGGCACGGCACGTTTCTCGAGATGCTCGGGAACTTCTCGTTCGGCGACTACTACAAGTCCGAAGCGATCCGCTTCGCTTGGGAATTCCTCACGACCGTCATGAAGGTCGACCCGGCGAAGCTGTACGTCACCGTGCACACGTCCGACGACGAAGCCCAGCGCATCTGGGAGAACGAGATCGGGCTCGATCCCGCGCGCATCACGCGCTGGGACGAGGACAACTTCTGGACGATGGGGCCGACGGGCCCGTGCGGTCCGTGCAGCGAGATCTTCTTCGACACCGGCGCCGCGCACGCGTCGGGCCCGGACGACGACGGTCCCAACAAAGGGAACAGATACGTCGAGATCTGGAACGTCGTGTTCCAGCAGTACAATCGCGGCGCCGACGGCAAGATGACGGAGCTTCCGCGCAAAGCGATCGACACCGGCGCGGGCTTCGAACGGATGCTCGCGGTCGCCAACGGCAAGGTGTCGATGTACGAGACGGACCTCTTCACCGACATCATCGCGGCGCAGCCGCCGGTGGGGCAGACGTCGCTCGCGCCGGACGAGCAGCTCGTGCGGCGCCGCATCATCGCGGACCATGCGCGCGCCGCCACGTTCCTGATCGCGGACGGCGTGTATCCCTCGAACACCGAGGGCGGGTTCGTGCTGCGCTTCTTGATCCGGCGCGCGATTCGCAACGGGCGCCTGCTGGGCTATCCGCGCGAGTTCATGGCCGATCTCGCGGGCGCCGTCGTGGCGTCGCTCGAGAGCGGCTATCCGCACCTGCGCGCGAAGCTGGGCGACGTGCGGAACGCGCTGCGCACCGAAGAGGCGGGCTTCCTGCGCACGCTCGACCGCGGCATCGAGCTGCTCGAAGCGGAGATCGACGAAGCGGTGCGCGACTGCACGATGCTGATCTCCGGCGAAGACGCGTTCGTCCTGCACGACACGTACGGGTTCCCGTTCGAGCTCACGCGCGAGATCGCGCGCGAGCGCGGCGTGGCGGTCGACTCCACCGCGTTCGAGCAGAAGATGACCGAGCAGCGCGAGCGCGCGCGCTCCGACGCGGCGCGCAAGCGCGCGGTAGTGTCGGTGAGCGACGCGCCGACGATCTCGTCGGCGTTCGAAGGCTACGGCGGTCTGGAAGCGGACGGCGTCGTGCAGACGATTCTCGCCGGCGGCGCGCCGGTCGACACGATCGACGCCGGGCGCGAGGCGCAGATCGTGCTGGACCGCACGTCGTTCTACGCCGAGAAGGGCGGCCAGGTGGGCGATCACGGCCGCATCGTCACCGACACCGGCGTGTTCGAGGTGACCGACACGCAGTACATCGGCGAAGCGATCGCGCACCACGGCCGCGTCGCGAGCGGCGTGATCGCAGTGCGCGAGACCGTGCACACGACCGTCTATCCGGAGTGGCGGGAGGAGATTCGGCGCCATCACACGTCCGCGCACTTGCTGCAGCGCGCGCTCAAGGACGTGCTCGGCGAAGACGTGCAGCAGGCCGGGTCGTGGGTGGGCGTCGACCGCATGCGGTTCGACTTCCGCAATCCGTCGGGCGCGCTCACGCCACCGCAGAAGCGCGCCGTGACGCAGCGCGTGAACGACATGATTCGCGCCGATTTTCATCAGGACATGCGCGAGTTGCCGATCGAGGAAGCGAAGGCGACCGGCGCCGTCACGATGGCGGGCGAGAAGTACGGCGACAAGGTTCGCGTCGTGGGCTTCGGGCCGTCGGTCGAGTTCTGCGGCGGCACGCACGCGCACACGACCGGCGAGCTCGGATTGTTCGTGCTGCTCAGCGAAAGCTCGATCGGCAGCGGCGTGCGGCGCATCGAAGCGATCGTGGGCAAAGCGGCGGAGGCGTACGTCGAGCGGCAGCAAGACACCATCGCAACGCTGGGCGAGGCGCTGTCCGCGAAACCCGACGAGCTCGTGGAGCGCGTCGAGCGCCTGCAATCCGACGTGCGCGAGCTGCAGAAGTCGATGAACGACATCAAGGCCCGGCTCGCTGCGGCCGACGCCGAGACGTACGTGAGCAATGCGCACGACGTCGGCGGCGTGCGCGTCGTGGCGGACGTAGTGCCCGAAGCGAACGCCGAGGCGCTGCGCGCGCTCGGCAACGCGATCCGTTCGAAATTGCGTTCGGGTGTCGTCGCGCTGGTCGGCACGGACGGTGACACCGCGTCGCTGTTCGTCAGCGCGAGCGACGACGCGGTGAAGGCGGGCGTGCACGCCGGCAATCTCGTCAAAGCAGCGGCGCCGCTCGTCGGCGGTAAAGGCGGCGGTGCTCCCGCGCAGGCGCAAGGCGGCGGCAAGAACCCGTCCGGCGCCGCCGCGGCGCGCGACGCGATGCTCGGCGCGCTGCGCGAAGCGATCCTCAAACAGCCCGCGTGACGGCTTTGCTCATGGCGGCCGCCGTGCTCGCCGCCGCGACGCCGTCGGGGCGGCGTGCGAACGCCGGGCCGGCATTAGCGGTGCCGACTGCTGCGGTCGCAACCGCGCCGCCGGTGCTCCCGCCGTCCGGGGTCATCGCGAACTACGAGGTCGCGCTCGCGGGGCTGCAAGAGCCGCGCGTGTTCACCGTCGAGTACGCGGTGCAGCAGACGGGAACGCGCGCGCTCGACCAGACGCACCGCATCTTTCGCAGCGGAAGCGACGAGCGCGACGAGACGCTGGCGGTCAACGGCACGCGCTCGAAATACCCGGTCGTACGGATCTTTCGCCGCCGTCCCTATCGCTACACCGTCGCGGCGATGGCGCCCAAACCGAGCGCGTACAGCTTCACCTATCTCGGGCCGCGCCGCAACGGCAAGCACGTCGACTATGTGTTCACGCTCGTGCCCAAGCACGCGGTGCCGCTCGCGTTCACGCGCGTCACGATCGACGGCGTCACGTTTCTGCCGCAGACGGTCGCGTTCGCGACCAAGCAGCATGCGGGCACGGGCAGCGTCACGTTCGCCAAGGCGGAGCGCTACTGGGTGGCGCGCACCGCGAGCGCGCAAGCGGAGCTCGCCGGCGGCGTCGCGCGCGAGCAGATCGCGTTCTCGAAATGGCGCTTTCCCAAAGCGCTCCCGCGCTCGACGTTCGCCATGCCGCGACCGCTGCCGACGCTTCGGCCGGCGCTGCCGTAGCGCGCGTGCGCGCGACGCGGCTGCTGCTCGTCTGCGCGCTGTTGGCCGCATGCGCCCTGTGCGCGGCGGTGCTCCTGCGGCCGGCTGCGGGCCGCGCCGCGCAAGCCGGGCCGGATCTTGCGCGCGCTGAAGCTGCAGCCCCCGCAGCAGAACGCGCTGCGCGACATGATCGCGCGCGTGGAGCACACCTGGTTCGCGCAGCGAACCGCCGCCCTCGCGGGCTATGACGCGGTACGCGCGAGCTTTCAAACGTTTACGAGCGCCGCAGCCGTGCGTTGAACGAAGTAGCTGCGCCGCTGTTATCGACGCGCTTGATCGCGGGCTGGCTCACCGCCGCAGCCTTCGCGTGCTTCGTGTCGCTCGCGTTTCTCGTGCGTGACGGCGGCACGGCGCGTCATCCCGACGAGACGGGGCGGACGATCTATTCGCGCTCCGCGCTCGGCTACGCCGCGCTGTACCATACGCTCAAACAGCTCGGCGTGCCGGTGGCCGACAGCACCACGCATCGACCGCCTGGGTCACGGCCGCTCTCCTTCGCTGGGCGAACGCGCGGCTGCGCGGGCATGGAATCCGCGTTGCGGCGAGCCGCTCCCCGCCCGCGAACCGCAGCGGCCGGCGGCGGCGTAGCACAGGCATGAAGACAGCCATTCTCGGCGCCGTGGCGCTCGTCGCTCTGCTGGCCGCCGCTCCGCCCCCGCGGCCGGCCGCCGTGGTGCACATCCGCGACGACGCGTTCGTCCCCGCTTCGCTGACCGTGCGGGTGGGCGAGAAGGTGACGTTCGTGAACGACGACGACGACGCGCACACCGCGACCGCGGACGACGCCTCGTGGGACTCCGAAGGCCTCAACCAGCGCCAAGCGTGGACGCATGCGTTCGCGAAAGCCGGCAAGGTCACGTACCACTGCACGGTGCACCCGATGATGCACGGCACGCTGGTCGTGCGGAGCGCGTCGTGAAGCGCGGCGATTTCGTGCACCACGTCGGCTGGACCGGCGCGGGAATCGTCTACGTGCTGAGCGCCGAAGGCATCGTGCGCGCGACCGCATCCGCATCACCGAAGGCGTTCTCGTTCGTGCAGATCAGCGACAGCCACATCGGCTACGCGGGCCCGGCCAACCAAGACGTGCGCGCGACGCTGCAGAAAGCGGTCGCGAGCGTCAACGCCATGCCGGTGCAGCCCGCGTTCGTGATTCACACCGGCGACGTGACGCACTTGAGCAAGGCCGCGGAGTTCGACGACGCGCGCGCGATTCTCAGCACGCTGCGCGCGCCGCTGCTCACGATCCCGGGCGAGCACGACGTGATCGGCGCGGAAGGCCCCAAGCGCTTCGCGGCGGCGTTCGCGCGCAAGGACGCGGCCGGACGCGGCTGGTCGGCGTGGGACCAGGGCGGAATCCATTTCGTATCGCTGATCAACGTGGGCGAAGGCGAGACGATGGGCATGCTCGGCGACGAGCAGCTCGCGTGGCTCGGAAACGATCTCGCCGGGCGCAAAGCCGACACGCCGCTGGTCGTGTTCGGCCACGTGCCGCTGTTCGCCGCGGCGCCGGAATGGGGTTGGACGACGACCGACGGCACGAAAGCGATCGCGCTGCTGCGGCGTTTCTCGGCCGTGACGGTGCTGAACGGCCACATCCATCAGGTGCTCGAGCACACGGACGGCGCGATTCGCTTCGCGACGGCGCGGTCGACGGCGTTTCCGCAGGCCGCGCCTGGAACGGCCGGTGCGAAGCCGGGTCCGCTCAAGGTGGCGCCGGAGTCGCTGCTCGGCGTGCTGGGCTATCGCACCGTACAGCTCGACGGGCCGGCGGCGTGGCGCGACCCGACGCTGGCACAGAGCTGACCGCCGTCGAAGCGCGCCCGATGGCGCTCGACGGGCCGGGGTTCGACCGCGCGTACCGCGCGCATTCGGCGCGGCTGCGCGCGGTCGCGTACGACATCCTGCGCGACCGCGACGCTGCCGAGGACGCCGTGCACGGTGCGCTGATGCGGGTGTGGAGCGCCGGCGCATACCGGCCCGAACGCGGCGCGCTGCTGCCGTTCCTGATCGCGTGCGTGCGGCGCGAGGCGCTCGACGCGCTGCGCACCTCCAAGCGCCGGCATCTCCGCGAAGTGCGCGCGAATGCCGGCGATCCCGTCGCGAGCGACGACACCGCCGCGATCGATCCCGTCGAGGCGCGCCGCGTGAAGCGTGCGCTCGACGATCTCCCGGCCGCGCAGCGTGACATCATCGTGCGCGCGTACTACGGCTACCGCACGCTGGCGGAGGTGGCGCAGGACGCCGGTGTTCCGCTGGGCACCGTGAAGAGCCGTCTCTCCGCCGCCCTGCGCCGTCTCCACACCGCACTCTCCGAAGGGTCCCCATGAACCATCTCGACGACGATGCCGAGCTCTACGCGCTGGGCCTGACCGAGCGCGAGCGCGACGCGGAGATCGAAGCGCACCTCGCGACGTGCGCCGATTGCCGCACGCGCGTCGCCGCGGCGGAAGAAGCGGCCGCGTCGCTCGCCGCGACACTCCCGGCGATGCCGCCGCCGCGGACGGCCGCCGCACCGGCGCGCGCGACGGCGCGACGCCGCGCGTGGTGGCCTGGCCTCGCAAGCGCGGCAGCGGTGGTATTCGCCGCGACGGCCGCGTTCGAGGGAATGTCCGCGCACAGCGCGTCATCGCAACTGGCGCGCACGGACGTCGCGCTGAACGCGATCGCGGGCTCGCACTTCGGCCACACCACGCTGACGTCCGTGCCCGGCGTGGTGGCGAAGGCGCTCTACGCGCGCGACGGTTCGTGGCTGTACGTCGTCGCGACCGGCGCACCGCGCGGCGCGCACGTGGTTCTGCGCCGCAGTATGCACGTGACGCCGAAAGGCACGCACGTGACGCCCGACGCCGGGGCGACGGCGCATCCTGATGCCGCCGTGGTTGACGTCGGCGTGCTCGAGTCCGGCGAGCCGGCGACGCTCTTCGTGCGCGATGTGGGGCGTGCCGGCGACATCGCGATCGTCCCGAACGGACAGGCTGTCGCGCATGCAGTCGCGCACGGGGTCCCCGCCTACTAGAGCGCTTGGCCTTCCGTCGGCGCGCGCAGCGCGCCGAGATGCCGGACGACGTTTTCTTCGCGGAGCGTCCAGCCCGATGCGCCGACGCTGAACTCCGCGTACGCGCCGTTCTCGACGTTCGCGGACCAGAACGCGCCGAGATCGCGTCCCGCCGCGTCGAGCAGCGCGACGCGCACGACGGCGTCGTGCGTCACAACCAGCGCCGGGATGGTCGGGCGGAACGACGCCGCGAAGTCGCGCCACCGCGCGAGCACGTCCGCGATGTTCTCACCCTGCTCGAACTGCACGTGCGCGGGATCCTCGCGCCAGGCACGATAGCGAGCGGGATCGTTCGCGGCGATCTCGTCGCGGAGGCGGCCTTCCCACGTGCCGTGCGCGATCTCGATCAGCCGGTCGTCGGTCTCCACGCGCAACCCCAAGCGTTCCGCGGACGGCGCGGCCGTCGCGGTGCAGCGCAGCATCGGCGAGCTGACGACGCGCCCGACATTCAGCAGTTCCATCGCGTCGGCGAGCGCGAGCGCTTGGCGCGAGCCGAGCGGCGTCAGCTCCGATTCACGGCGGCCCTGATAGCGGCCGGCGAGGTTCCACGTCGTCTCGCCGTGCCGCGCGACGTACACGCGCACGTCGCGCGCTTTCGCGGCCGGGGTGGTGAACCTTGCGGCCGCGGCGCGCGACGAACCGGCATGACGACCGCGACGCAATCGGACGCATCGGTGATGGCCGAGATCAACATCACGCCGTTCACCGACGTGCTGCTGGTGCTCTTGATCATCTTCATGATTCTAGCAGCGCTCGTCACGCCGCCCGGCTTCGAGAAACAATTGCCGAATCCGGGCCACCCGGGCCCGAAGACCCAGTCGCGCATACGCACGATCGAGGTCGTGGTGAACGAAACGAGCGCGATCTACGTGGACGGCGTGCGCTCGGACACGGCGCGCGTCTACGCCGACCTGCGCGGCGCCGCGCGCCGGCGCGGCAAGCTGCACGTCGCGCTGAGCGCGGACGTGAAAGCGCAATACGGAACGATCATCCGTATCCTCGACGCCGCGAAAATCGCCGGCCTCGACGACGTCGGCTTCGTGACGTCGTAACCGATAGCCGGGCACGAAGGTGCCGCGCTTGCCGCGGCGCGCGGCTCGCAGTTCAAGACCGAGGTCAAGAACTGCGAGCCGGTTGCGGCGGACTATCTGTTCAGCGTGGACTTCACCGCGCAGTGAGGCGCGCCGCGGTCAGTGCTTCATCACCGTGTGGTGCGTCGGCATCATCGCTTTGGCCGGCGCCGGCGGGTGCTGGCGGTCCGTTGCGATCATCACGTTCGCCATCATGCCCGCGTCCTCGTGGTCGAGAATGTGGCAGTGCAGCACGAACTCGCCGGTGTAGCGCACGTACTTCGTGCGCAGCGTGACGTCGTACCCGTTCTGGATGAACAGCGTGTCGCGGAACACGTGGTACAGCCCGCAGTACTGGTTGGCCAGGTTCTGCGCGTCCTGGGCGGCGAGCGCGTTGCACTGTCCGGTCGTCTTGTCGAAGATGGACTGCTTCACGAGCTTCCCGTTGACGTACGTGATCTTCTGCACGTCCATGATCTCGAACGGGTTGATGTGGATGTGGAAGATGTGCGGCTCGGCGCCGGAGTTGCCGGGCGATGGGGCGGGCGTGGGAACGATCGCGACGTCCCAGTCGTCCGTCGTGCCGAGCTGGCGGATCAGCGCCGGCTGAACCGAGTTCGGGTCGTACGCGATGCCGTTCACGCCGAACCCGTTTGGCGAGATCGCGCCGATCTGGAAGTACGCGGTCGGCGCGGGCGTGAGCTGCGGATTGGGCGGTGCGAGCTCAACGAACGGCGCGAACGCGGTGAGGTTGCCGCTCTTGAGGCCCGTGCGCACCGT
>JAXDMB010000439.1:0-4631 GCA_034666325.1 Vulcanimicrobiota bacterium | reverse complement strand
CGGCAGCGGCGCGTACACGGTCGTCGATTCGGTGAGCGGCCTCGCGGCGAGCGAGTTCCGCATGGACGACTGGGGCTTCGACATCGTCGTCACCGCGTCGCAGAAAGCGCTCGCGGCGCCGCCCGGCCTGGCGATGGTCGCGGTCGCGCCGCGCGCGTGGCAGCGCATGGACGCGAACCTGTCGGCGCAGCGGTTCTATTTCGACTTGCGCAAAGCGCGCGAGTTCGCTGCGCTCGGGCAGACGCCGTGGACGCCGCCGGTGTCGATCGTGTTCGCGCTCGACGTGGCGCTCGACGAGTTCGAACGCAGCGGCGCCTCCGCGGTGCACGAGCGCCATGCCCGTTACGCGCGCGCGGTGCGGGCCGCCGCCGGCGCGCTCGGCCTCGAGCTGTTCTCGCAGGAGGGGGCGCACTCGCCGACCGTGGTCGCGATCCGGCTGCCCGGAGGCATCGACGGCGACGCGATCCGCAAGAGCCTGCGCGAGTCGCGCGGCGTGGTGATCGGCGGCGGCCAGAAAGAGCTCAAGGGCAAGATCGTGCGCATCGGCACGATGGGCGATCTTACGCAGACCGACATCTTGGGTGCGCTCGGAGCGCTCGAGATCGCGCTGCTCGAAGCGGGCGCGCCGATTCAGGCCGGTGCCGGCGTGCAAGCCGCGCTCAAGGTGTTCCTCGAAGCGGATCAACCGGCCGCCGTGTAGCATCGTGCGAGCATGACGATTCGCTGCGCCCTCGCGCCGGCCGCGGCAGCGGGGTTCACCGCCGCGGTGACGTTCGCGGCGTGGGCCGCGACGCCGTCCGACCCGTGCCGCGTGGTATCGAAAGCCGACGCGGCCACGGCACTCGGCATGCCGGTGACCAGCGTCCGGCCGACGACGATGGGCCCGAGCAAGAGTTGCGCGTTCCGCGGCGTGAGGCCGTTCCAGTCGGTAGTCGTCACCGCGTTCCGCTCGGATTCGGTTCCGGAGGCGCGCGCGCGGTTCAGCGATCTCGTGAAGCAGACGGCGAGCGCGTTCTCCAGCGCGCCCGCGAAGCTGAACGGGGTCGGTGACGAAGCGGTCACAATCGCCTCGAACGTCTACGCCCGCAAAGGGACCGAGGCGTATGTCTTCAACGTGTTCGGCACGCGCGGACCGGCGCTCACCGCGCGCGCCGTAGCGCTCGCGAAGGCGACGCTCGACCGCATCCGCTGATACTGCCCGAAACTTATCTCCGCAGCGTCGGGACGGGTCGCGGAGGAATGCTTCCGTCCGACGAAGCACTTTTCCGGACTCGCGGCTCCCCTCGGTGTGACGCCGGTGTTCCGACACCATTCCAGGAGGTCGACCGCTTTGCACGACCTGGCCCAGCAAATCGTCAGCGGTCTTGCTACCGGTTCCATCTTCGCGAGCATGGCGCTCGCGCTCGTGCTGATCTATCGCGCGATGGGGATCATCAACTTCGCGCAAGGCGAGATGGCGATGTTCACCACGTACATCGCGTGGCAGCTCGCTCAGACCGGCATGCCGCTGTGGGCGGCGTTCGGGCTCACCATCGCGATCGCGTTCGTGGGCGGCGTCTTGCTCGAACGCATCGTCATCCGGCCCGTTGAAGGCGCGCCGCCGCTCACGGCCGTCATCGTCACGCTCGGGCTCCTCATCACGTTCAACGGCCTCGCCGGCTGGTTCTGGGGCTACATCGTCAAGTCGTTTCCGACGCCGTTCCCTACCACGCCGCTGCAGATCGCAGGCGTCGCGTTCAGCGCGCAGGACGTGGGCGTCATCGTCGTTTCGCTCTTCACGCTCGGCCTGATCTCGCTGTTTTTTCAGAAGACCAAGCTCGGCCTCGCGATGCGCGCCGCGGCGTTGTATCCCGAGCAGAGCCGCGTGCTCGGCATTCGCGTGGGCTGGATGCTCGCGCTGGGTTGGGGACTGGCCTCCGTGGTCGGCGCGATCTCCGGCATCATGATCGCACCGGTCGTGTTTCTCGATCC
This sequence comes from Vulcanimicrobiota bacterium, assembly GCA_034666325.1. Classification (GTDB taxonomy): domain Bacteria; phylum Vulcanimicrobiota; class Vulcanimicrobiia; order Vulcanimicrobiales; family Vulcanimicrobiaceae; genus Vulcanimicrobium. The sequence goes on along the minus strand of JAXDMB010000439.1, from coordinate 2,660 downwards.
CAACATGATGCAGAGCGTCATCGTGTACGCGTTCGCCGCCGCGGTGCTCGGCGGTATCGAGAGCCCGATCGGCGCCGTCGTCGGCGGCCTCATCCTCGGCGTGGTGATCAACCTGCTGGGCACGTACGTGGAAGCGATCGGCAACGAGCTGCGGCTCGCGGCGGCATTAGCGATCATCGTGCTCGTGCTCGTGGTCCGGCCCGCGGGATTGTTCGGTCGCGTCGCGGTGCATCGCGTCTAGATGAGCTCGCGCGGCGGAATGCTCACCCGCGTCGCGATCGCCGCGATCGTCATCGCGGTGATCCCGTGGATCGTGCCGTCGTTCCTCGTGTTCGACTTGATCTTCGTCGCGGCGTTCACGATCGCGATTCTCGGCCTCATCGTCCTGACCGGGATGAACGGTCAGATCTCGCTCGGGCACGGTGCGTTCATGGCGCTGGGCGGCTACGTCGTCGCCGTGCTCGCGCACAACGCCGGCTGGCCGTACTGGCTCGGCGTGCCGCTGGCCGCGATCGCATCGGGCGCGTTCGGCGTGCTCATCGGATTGGTGGCGCTCCGGCTCGAAGGCGTCTATCTCGCGCTCGCGACCTTCTCGCTGGCCGTCGCGACGCCGTCCTTTCTCAAGCACTACAAGAGCATCACGGGCGGCTTCGGCGGCATGTCGCTCGACCCGGTGCAGGCCCCGGCTTGGGCGCACATGGACGGGCAGCACTGGCTGTACTACGTTGCGTGGGCGGTAGCGGGCGCCGCGTTTCTCGCGTCGGCGCTGCTCGTGCACGGCAAGCTCGGCCGCGCGCTTCGCGCACTGCGCGACAACCCGATCGCGGCCATCTCGTTCGGCGTCAATCCGTACTACTACAAGACGCTCGCGTTCGGCTGGAGTGCGGTGCTGGCCGGAGTCGCGGGCGCGTTCTACGCGATTCCGACCGCGTACGTCAGTCCGGACACGTTCACGGTGGCGCTGTCGATCACGCTGCTCATCGGCGCGGTGCTGGGCGGCATCACCACCTTCTGGGGTGCGCTCGCCGGCGGGCTCGTCGTCGAGTTTCTGCCCATGCTCGCGCAACGCGTCAACGCGGGCGCGCCTGGCGTCACCTACGGCGTCGCGCTCGTGCTCGTCATGCTCTTTCTTCCTGACGGAATCGTCGGCGGCTTCATGCGCGCCGTGCGCCGCATCCGTCCGGCGCCCGCTCACCGTTCGGCGTTCGAAACGCCGGCGGCAACTCCGTGACCGAACCTACCGTCCCACCCGTCTCGAGGAGGTTTTCTTGAAACGAACCGTCAGAAAAGCCGCGATCGGCATTCTCGCAGCGGCGTTCGCGCTTACCGTAACGGGTGGCACGGTGACGCCGGCTTTCGCCGCCGACCCCGGGTTGACCGATACGGAAATCGTGCTGGGCGGTACGCATCCGTTCAGCGGGCCGGCGTCGGCGTACGGCAACATCGGCAAAGGCATCGGTGCGTACTTCGAGTACGTTAACGACCACGGCGGCGTGAACGGCCGCAAGATCAAGTGGATCGACAAGGACGACGGCTACAGCCCGCCGCAGGCCGTGCAGCTCGTGCACCAGATGGTCGAGCAGGATCACGTCTTCGCGATCTTCGACACGCTCGGCACCGCGGTGAACACGGCGCTGCGCCCCTATCTCAACCAGAACAACATCCCGCATCTCTTCGTCGCGACCGGCGCCACGACGTGGGGCAAAGACTACCAGAAGTTTCCGTGGACGATCGGCTGGCAGCCGGACTACCAAGCCGAAGCGGTGCTGTACGCGCAAGACGTCCTGCGCGAGCATCCCAAGGCGAAGATCGGCGTGATCTACCAGAACGACGACTACGGCGAAGACATGAACACTGGTCTGAAAAAAGGCCTGGGCAGCCATCAGAACATGATCGTGAAGATGGCGTCGTACGAGACGAGCGATCCCAACGTGAGCTCACAGATCTCGACGCTCAAAGCGGCCGGCTGCGACACGCTCATGAACTTTGCGACGCCGAAGTTCGCCATCCAGTCGATGGTCGCGGCGGCACAGCAGTCGTGGAAGCCCGTGACGTACTTGAACAACGTCGCCAACGCGATCCCGTACATGCGCGCAGCCGCCAAAGCGGGCGGGCCGTCGGCGGTCGCCGGCATCATCACGACGTACTATCTCAAGGACCCGGCGAATCACTCGCGCTACGCGGGCGACAAGGGTATGAAACTGTACGAAGAGATCATGACCAAGTACATCCCGTCGGGCGACAAGGAGGACGGGAACTATCTGTACGGCGTCTCGATCGCGTACACGATGGTCGACGTGCTCAAGAAAGCCGGCCGCGACCTCACCCGCAAAAAGGTCATGGACGTGGCCGCAAACTTCACCGAGAAGGACAACCCGCTCGTGTATCCGGGCGTGGTGATCCGGACGTCGCCGAACTTCCGCTTCCCGATCACGCAGATGATCACCGCGAAGTGGCTCGGCACCGATTGGTCGCCGACCGGCGTGCTCGTGGACACGCGCTCCACCACCACGGCGGCTACGAAATAATCCCGTGGCGTCGCTGCTCGCGGTCCGCAATCTCACGATCCGGTTCGGCGGAATCACCGCGCTCAGCGACGTCTCCTTCGATGTGGGCGAAGGAACGATCACCGGTCTGATCGGGCCGAACGGCGCCGGCAA
>JAXDMB010000438.1:0-3184 GCA_034666325.1 Vulcanimicrobiota bacterium | reverse complement strand
GCACGGGTCGTCGCGGATGCTGATGCGATCGTGGTCGGGAACACGGGTGCCGCGCACGTCGCGGCAGCGGTCGGGACGCCCGTCGTCTCGCTTTTCCCGCCGACCATCCCCGCCGCACGGTTCCGGCCGTGGATGGTCGATCACGTGCTGCTCGGCGATCAGGACATCGCGTGCCGCGGCTGCCGCGCGCGCGAGTGTCCGCTCGAAGACCAGCCGTGTCTGGGCGTCGTGACGATCGACGACGTGCTCGCCGCGCTCGCGTCGTTGCGCGCGGCGCGCACGATACGGCGCGCGGCGGAACTGCGTCCGGGAGCGCACGCCTGATGCTGCTCACCAAACCGCGGACCACCGAAACGCAGCCGAAGAAGATCTTCTTCTGGCACGTGCACGGTTCGTACGCGACCTCGCTCGTGCAGGGAAACCACACGTACTACATTCCGGTGCTGCCGGACCGCGGGCCGGACGGCCGCGGTCGCGCGCGCACCTGGCAGTGGCCCGAGAACGCGATCGAGGTGACGCCGGAGCAGGCGCGCGAGCTCGACGTCGACGTCGTGGTGCTGCAGCGCCCGCACGAGCTCGCGCTCGCTGAGGCGTGGCTCGGCCGCGTGCCCGGGCGCGACGTGCGCGCGATCTATCTCGAGCACAACGCGCCGCAGGGCCGCATCACCGAGATGCGCCATCCGGCGGCCGACCGGCCCGATCTCACCGTCGTGCACGTCACGCACTTCAACGATCTCTTCTGGGACTGCGGCACGACGCCGTCGCGCGTGATCGAGCACGGCGTCGTGGATCCCGGCTACCGCTACACCGGCGAGCTCCCGCGCGCGGCGGTCGCCGTCAACGAAGCGCGGCGCCGCGGCCGCGTGACCGGCACCGATCTCCTCGAACGTTTCGGCGCGGCGATGCCGCTCGACGTGTTCGGCATGGATGCCGGCGCGCTCGGCGGGTTCGACGATCCGCCGCAGCACGTGCTGCACCGCGAGATGGCGCGGCGGCGCGTCTATCTCCATCCGATCCGGTGGACGTCGCTCGGTCTTTCGCTCATCGAAGCGATGCACGTGGGGATGCCCGTCGTCGCGCTCGCGACGACCGAAGCCGTCGAAGCCGTCCCAGCGGGGTGCGGGACGATCTCGACCGACGTCGAGCGGTTGTGCGGCGCATTGCGCCGCTACGCCGCCGATCCCGCCGCGGCACGCGCCGACGGCGAGCGCGCTCGCGCGTACGCGCTCGAGCGCTACGGTCTCGATACGTTCCTGCGCGCGTGGGACGCGCTTTTCACGGAGGTGGTCGCGTGAGAATAGCGATGGTGTCCGAGCACGCGAGTCCGCTCGCGACGATGGGCGGCGTTGACGCCGGTGGTCAGAACGTGCACGTCGCGGCGCTCGCGACCGGGCTCGTGACGCTCGGCAACAGCGTCACGGTCTACACGCGGCGCGACGACTGCAAGCTGCCGCGCCGTGTCGTCATGGCCCCCGGCGTCGTCGTGGAGCACGTGGACGCCGGGCCCGCGCGCCCGATTCCGAAGGACGCGATCTACCCGCACGTCGACGCGTTCGCTGCGTCTCTGCGGCGCGCGTGGGAGCGCGACCGTCCAGACGTCGTGCACGCGCACTTCTGGATGAGCGGCTTGGCCGCGCTCGCCGCCGCAAAGTCGCTCGGCGTGCCGGTCGCGCACACGTTTCACGCGCTCGGCGTCGAGAAGCGCCGCCATCAAGGCAAAGCCGACACGTCGCCGGACACGCGCATCGCGGAAGAGCGGCGCATCGTGCGCGACGCCGACCGCATCATCGCGACCGCGAGCGCGGAGGTGTTCGAGCTGCTGCGGCTGGGTGCAAATCCGCGCCGCCTGAAGATCGTGCCGTGCGGCGTCGATCTCGAGCGGTTCACGCCGAACGGTCCGTCCGACGAACGGCGCGGTGACCGCATGCGCATCGTCACGCTATCGCGCCTCGTTCCGCGCAAAGGCATCGCGGACGTCGTCGAAGCGCTGGTCGACGTGCCGAACGCGGAGCTCGTCATCGCGGGCGGCGGTGAAAGCGCGGATCTGCTGACCGATCCCGAAGCCCAGCGGCTTTCCGCGCTCGCGCGCGCGCTCGGCGTCGCGGACCGCGTGTACTTGCGCGGCCGCGTCGAGCGCGACGAGGTTCCGGCGCTGCTGCGCTCGGCCGACGTCGTGGCGTGCACGCCGTGGTACGAACCGTTCGGCATCGTTCCGCTGGAAGCGATGGCGTGCGGCGTTCCGGTGGTCGTCTCGTCGGTCGGCGGTCTGGTGGACACGGTCGTCGACGGCCTGACGGGCCTGCACGTGCCGCCGCAAGCGCCGCGCCAGCTCGCGCACGCATTGCAATCGCTCGCGGCCGAACCGGAGCGCCGCGCGACATTGGGACGGCTCGGCGTCGACCGCGTGCGCGCGCGCTATTCCTGGTCGCGCATCGCCGCCGACACGCTCGACGTGTACCGCGGCCTGGTAAAAACACCGGCCGAAGATTTCGCGATGGGAAGCTGATGCGCATCGTTCCGCCGACAAGCTGAGAAGAGGCGAACGAGATTGCTTCGCATCGTCGTTCTGCGCGCGCTCAAGCTCGGCGATTTCCTGACCGGCGTGCCGGCGTATCGCGCGCTGCGCCGCGCGTATCCGGACGCGGAGATCGTGCTCGCCGCGCCGCGAGCGCTGGAGCCGTTGCGCGATCTCGTGGGCGGTGCGCTCGACCGCATCGTGGACGCGCGCGCGCTCGCGCCGCTCGCATCCGAGCTGCACGGCGCGGACGCCGGCGTGAACTTGCACGGATCGGGCCCGCAATCACATCGCGTGCTGCTCGATGCGCGCGTGCGCAGGCTGATCGCGTTCCGCAACGACGTGATTCCGGAGAGCGCCGGCGGCGCGGCGTACGATCCGGCGGAGCATGAAGTCGCGCGCTGGTGCCGTCTGCTGCGGCACGCCGGCATCCCCGCCGATGCGCGCGAGCTCGACCTCGGCGTGCCGCCCGTCCTCGTGCCGCGCCGCATCCGCGGTGCGACGCTGATCCATCCCGGGGCCGCCAGCGAAGCGCGCCGTTGGCCGGTGGAGCGGTGGATCGAGGTCGCGCGCGCGGAGCAGCGCCTCGGGCGCACGGTGATCGTCACGGGCGGTCCGGACGAAGTGGACCGCGCGCGCCGCGTCGCGGACGCCGCCGGCGTCCCGTCC
>JAXDMB010000437.1:0-10638 GCA_034666325.1 Vulcanimicrobiota bacterium | reverse complement strand
CGCCGGTCCGGGTCTTGCACGATGAGCTGCAAGCGGCCCGATTCCCTGACGCGCGCCAGATATTGCGTCAGCGACACGTACAGCACTTGGCCGCTCGCGCTGTGCGGAAGAAGACGCCGCGCGACTGCGCCCTCGACGATTTCCTTAGCGGTGCGCGGCTTGCCGTCGGCCAGAACGGCGAGCGCGGCGCGGAGGTTGACGCCTCGTTGACCGGCTTTTGCGAGCGGCTCCGGCAGAACCATCCATTGTTCCACGACGAGTTCTTACTACGCGCGCCCGCCCGAACCTGCGGGGCCTGCCGGCGTCCTCGACTATGCTGCGACCGGTATCGGCATGATCGTGATCATCACGCCGAACCGATCCTGGACAGCGAACTTCAGGTCCGCGATGCGCTGGTCTATTTCGTGCAACCCCTTCACCGGAACGCGGACGAAGTAGTCGAACTCGTCGTCTCCTTCGCTGAGCTCGGTAATATCGACGATGCGGGCGAGGTTCTTGATGAAGAAGGCCGTCGCAGGCGCTATGACGCGGACAGCGCGGGCGACTTCCTCCGACATTTCGTAGTCGTCGGTAAAAACCATCATAGCAGGGTTCTCAAATCTTGGATCAGGCGATTTGACCAAGCGAGCCGTTCGTCCACGATTGTCGCGTCGTAGGGCTCCGGGACATTGCCGTAGCCGTAGTCGGCACGCTTGCGGTCCACTTGGAGAACCTCAGCGTACCGGCGCGCTTCGGCATCTGTCAATCGCCCACTCCGCGTCACGCCTAGGTCCACCTCCGAGCACGGACCCCACGTTCTGGCCGGTGTACAACGCCTGAACGATATTTGGGAGAATCTGATGCGTGATCCGCCGCGCATCATCGACGTTGACTTTACGGCGAGATTTCACTCCATGTTTTTCGGCAGCCTGTGTCGCATACGTGTAAACGATGTAGTAGCGACGCGCGAGAGCCTGGAGCAGCGAGCCCCCGTTTCGGAGAAGGTCCGCCGCATGCTCGAGCCGCGTCACCAGTGCGGCGAATTGATCTTGTGGCATGCCCAAAGTGTAGGTGACGACTGTGCCTACTGTACGGCACAGATCCGATGCGGCGTGCATCGATTATAGAATTACTACTTGTCGAACATATGTGCCAGTGCTACAATAGTTTGCAGCGCGACATGCGCATGACAACTTAGCGACTCGGCCGGCGCTGATAACACCGGCCGAGTCCGTCACCCGATGGAGTAGCCACCGAATGACAGTCGCCCGCTTCGACGCGCCCGCGTCGAACACCCCGGCGCGCTACCGCGTGCGCCAGGCACACGCGAGACCCGGAGCAATTGGGTACCGCGTCGCACGCCTCGTCTGGCTCACCGCACGCTTCACGCGCCGGGAACTCGTCAGCGTCAACGACTACCGCAGACGTTTCGGCGTCTCGCTGCGGTCGTTTCACCGCGACATCGCCGTGCTGCGCCAAGCGGGCTTCGAGATCGAACCGGTCGCGGCGTTCACCTACCGGATGGTGTGCTTCACCTTCGATTCGGACTGCGCGTAGCGATGAAAACGACACGCAACGCTCTGGCGGGCGTCGACGGCATGTGGAACGGCTATGCCGGGCGCATGATGCATCCCGGCTATGAGCTGATCCATCGCTGGTGCGACTACCTGGACTTCGAGGACGTCCTCCGCATTGACCGCACGTCGATCGTCGCGGCGGCCACAGACCCGAGCCGATTCGCCGGCGCCTGGCGAATCGTGTTCGGCGCGGGTCAGCTCCCGAAGACGTTCGTGAAGTTCGGCCTCGTAAAGACAACGCATCGGTACATCGAGGAATGCGAGCGCGGGAGCGGGATCACCGCCCCGCAACCCGAGTCGCTCGTTTTCGCGGAGATCTTCGGTGAAGCCGTCACACGAGCATCATTCTGCGGCGCGATCCGCCGTGCGCTCATCCTGCTTCGGCTCTCGCAAGCTATCAAGGTCGACGACGCGGGGCGCCTCGTATGAGACGGACGCCTCGGATCGTGCGGCTCATCTGGCTTGCCGTGCTGCTTTTATGCGGTCATGGACACCGTATTTCGTATACAGCCCGCTCTCACGCTGCTGTTGACATAACGGAGGTGTAATGCGATACTCGGGACACGCGGAAGACCGCATCGCTGAATACCAGCTTACAAAGGCTGAGGTGGCGGCCATCGTCCAAAACCCGGTACGTGGCATCTACTCTCCCATGATGCGGGATTGCCGGGAGCACTTCGGGTACGCGGCCGATGGGCGTCCTATGAACGTGATTACGAACGCCGCTGCGACCATCGTCATCACCGTTGTTCCGCAGTAAGGAGGGCATTATGCAGAACGCGATCGAGCTCCGCGTCGACCTCGAAGTAGGAGCAGCATACGTGCGGTATGGTCCTCGTCGTCCGCACGGGACGTCGGTCCGCTTGAGCGAGGACGTCGTCGTGCACTACGATGCGGACAGCCGTGTCGCGGGAATCGAACTCATTGCGGTGCGCCCCGATGCAATCCAAATCGCCGAAGCGTTTGCACTGCAGAACGCACTTTACTTTCCGTCGCTCCAGCAGTACGTGCGTCCTGTGGTTGAGGACGAAGGCGCGAGAGCGGTTGGCTGACCGGCGTTCATATCTCACGCTCAAGAAGCGTGAGGCGCGGCAACGGGCACGGGCCGAGGGGCGCTGTATCATCTGCACGAGGGGGATCGCCTCGCCGGGCCGGGTGACGTGCGGCCCCTGCAGAAAAAACGTCAGCGAGGCCCGGCGGCGCAAGCTAGACGCCTAGACCGACCGATCGACGTGTGAGGAGTTGCTTGCCTTCCGTGCGGGACGTCGGCGCGCTAAGGTGCGTTATGGTGCGTCCGACAAATTGAAACCGCGCAATCGCCGCCGCGACGGCGGAATCGGCGCAGAGATAAAGCGCCGAACTCCCCTGCAGGATTCCAGCGGCCTCCCACCGCCTTTGCATACGAGGTGTCTAAGGGATCGCGATAGCTGGGTTCGGCGACGCGGTAGTACCGGCCACTGCGAACGACCGAAATGCGGTCGCTCACGAACCGTTTTAGCGAAAGAGGCGAGCCAAGTACGCGTAGATCGGATCGACGCCGTCCTGCGCGAGCGTCTGAAGCATGGTGCGACCGCCCAGCCAGTCGTCGGGCGTCCGGACGATCTCCGGAATCCGCGATGGGATCAGGCGGGCGCGAAAAAGCCGGGCCAGATCGACGAGCGTCTCTACTGAAGCCTGGCGTTCGCGCGGGATCCCCCGATGCTCCCACTTAGCGATTGTGGCCGCGCGACGCCGAAGCAAGTGCGACAGCTCGGTTCTGCTCAGCTCGAACGTTTCTCGTATTTCAGTGAGCTGGAGCGCTCCAGCAGTCGCGTCGACGTAGTGGCGTGCTGCTTCGACGTTCGTGTAGATGTCCGCGATGCGCTGGGCGGTGGAACGCTTCGCCACGGCTAGAACGCCGATATCATGTCGCGGAAGATTTCGGCATGGCGCACCTCGTCGAGCCCGAAGCGCGAGATGATCTGAACCTCGCGGCCCAGGTCCGCGGCGAGGAGTTTCTCGACCCGCATAGCGTCCATTGAATCGACCCCGGGCCCAACCTCCACGACGAGATCGATGTCGCTCTCCGGCCCATCATCGCGCCGAGCAACCGAGCCGAACACAGCGACGTGAAGAAATCCGCGGGCGCGCAATTCATCGGAGCGGGAGCGAAGAACGGCCAACGCGCGGTCGAGCAGGCCGCCGACTGTCGCCTGCGTCGTTCCGGCTATCGGGGTCGCGTCCATGATCCACAGCATACCGGAGCCCTCTCAATAAAAGCAAAAGCCCAACGCGCACGAGTCACGCTGGGGGCGAAGCCCCATGCTACCAAACGCCGTGCGGCCGTCAAGGCTTCTAAGCGAGCCCCCGGCAAACTGGGCCGAAATGGCCGCCTGCCTTGCCGTCGCTGTGCCGCCGCGCGCGGGGCCCTTTGACTCCCACCCCGCCCTGTGGTAAAGTAAGCCGTTGTGTCCGCCTGCGGATGCAATGCGCGTTCGCGCGCCCGCCGCTCTCGCCGTGCGGTGGAAGAAGAGGTCGGAGGTCTCGTGAGACGCGAGCCTGCCGGTCGAGGCGACGACACCGGGCCGTTGACCCGGACAGGATAAACCAGCAGAGAGTAGTTTTCTTTTGGCCGCTAAGAAGCAGACCAAGACTCGCAAGAAGCGCGAGTTCAAGAACGTCGGATCGGGCGTCGCGCACATCCACTCCTCGTTCAACAACACGATCGTCACGATGACCGACAACACGGGCTCGACGATCGCGTGGGCGTCCGCCGGCAACCTCGGGTTCAAGGGCTCGAAGAAGTCGACGCCGTTCGCCGCCCAGATGGCCGCCGAGGCCGTCGCGCGCAAGTCGATGGAGCACGGCATGAAGACCGCCGAGGTCTACGTCAAAGGCCCCGGCGCCGGCCGTGAAGCCGCGATCCGCTCGCTCCAAGCCGCCGGCCTGGAGATCACCCTCATCAAAGACGTCACCCCGATCCCTCACAACGGTTGCCGTCCGCCGAAGCGCCGCCGGGTGTAAGGGAGTTATAGAGTAAGATGGCCCGTTATACCGAAGCCGTGTGCCGCCTGTGCCGCCGGGAAACCGCGACCAGCAAGACCGGCGAGAAGATCAAGCTGTTCCTCAAAGGCGACCGCTGCCTGTCCAAAAAGTGCGCCGTCGAGCGCCGCGGCACCGCGCCGGGTCAGAAGACGCAGAACACGAAGACGCGTCAGAAGATCTCCGAGTACGGCCGCCAGCTCCGCGAGAAGCAGAAGATGCGCCGCTATTACGGCGTGCTCGAGACGCAGTTCTCGAACTACTTCCGCCAAGCGCAGCGCGTCAAAGGCCAGACCGGCGCGACGTTCCTGCAGTTCCTCGAGCGCCGTCTCGATAACGTGATCTACCGGCTCAACCTGGCGCAGAGCCGCCCGCAGGCGCGCCAGCTCGTCACGCACCGCCACTTCCGCCTGAACGGCCGGCTCGTCAACGTGCCGTCGATCATCGTGAAGGCCGGCGACGTCATCTCGATCACCGAGCGCTCGGGCAAGTCCGATCTGCTCATCGCCAACATCGAGACGGCCAAGAACCGCCGTCATCCCGAGTGGCTGGAGTTCAACGAGACCGACGCGACCGCGCGCGTGCTGGCGCTGCCGAGCCGCGAGCAGATCGATACCCCCGTCGACGAACAGCTCATCGTCGAGTACTACTCGCGGTAATAGCGGCCCACTCTTACCGCTCCTGCACGATTAAGCCAAACCACCGTTAGGCGTGCGATCGTCTCAGGGATCTGAGGCGGATAACGTAAACGGAGAAAGACCACTACCGAGATCATGACCGTTCTTGATGCGCCGGTCGGCGCCAATATCGAAGTTCGCGAGCGTCGCGAGAACTACGCCAAGTTCGTGATCGAGCCGCTCGAGCGCGGCTTCGCCATCACGCTGGGCAATGCGCTGCGGCGCGTGCTTCTTTCGTCGATTCCGGGCGCTGCCGTGACGTACGTCAAGATCGATGGCGTGCTGCACGAGTTCTCCACGATCAACGGCGTCGTCGAAGACACCGTCGACCTGCTGCTCAACCTCAAGGGCCTTCCGATCAAGCTCAACACGGAAGATCCTAAGGTGCTCTCGCTCAGCGTGAGCGGCTCCAAGGAAGTCACCGCGGGCGACATCGCTCCCGATGCCGACGTGGAGATCCTCCAGCCGAACTATCACATCGCGACGCTGTCCAAGAAGGACGCGAAGCTGTCGATGGAGATCGGCGTCGAGAAGTCGCGCGGCTACGTGACGTCCGACAAGCAGCGCAACATTGAGCACATGATCGGGCTCATCCCGATGGACTCGATCTTCTCGCCCATCCGCAAGGTGAACTTCAGCGTCGACGACACGCGCGTCGGGCAGTCGGTCGACTTCGACCGCCTCACGCTCGAGATCGAGACCAACGGCTCGATCACGCCGGACGACGCGCTGTCGGAAGCGGCTCAGATCCTCACCGAGGAGCTGCGTCTGTTCATCGGGTTCTCCACCGAGGAGAAGCCGGTCGCGACGGCGCCCGCCAGCGAGTGGGACGTTCCGGTCGAGACGCTCAACCTGTCGGTGCGCTCGTTCAACTGCCTCAAGCGCGCGGGCATCTCCAAGGTGTCCGAGCTGCTCGACATGACCGAAGACGAGATCATCAAGATGCGCAACTTCGGCAAGAAGTCGCTCGACGAGATCAAACAGGTCCTCGAGGAGCGCGGGCTGTCGCTCCGCCAGTCCTAGCGCGCCCTTAAAGCCAGAGTAGGAATCATGCCGCACCAAATCGCGTACAAGCGTCTCTCGCGCACGGACGGACACCGCAAAGCGCTGCTCCGCAATCTCGCGACGTCGTTCTTCAAGTACGAGAAGATCGAGACCACCTCGACCAAGGCCAAGGAGATCTCCAAGGTCGTCGAGCGCCTCATCACGCAGGCTCGCCGCGGCGACCTGCACTCGCGCCGTCTCGCGGCATCGTACCTCACCGAGGAAGCCGTCGCGAAGAAGCTGTTCGATCAGATCGCGCCCGCGCTCAAGGACAAGACCGGCGGCTACACGCGCATCACGAAGACGCGCGTGCGCCCGGGAGATGCCGCGGAGTTGTCGATCCTGGAGCTCGTGAAGTAGCTTCGTAGCAATCGTTCTCGGTCGCGGCTGTGGGCTCGCTCCTCTAGCTAGCGGCCGAGAATATCGCTACAGTAGGGGCTACCCGTTATGCTAGTCTCGACGGCGGACGAGCCGCTCAGTCTCACCTCCATTACGCGATCGTTCGTCGCGGACAGCATCACGCCGATCTCCGCGTACCTCGCCCTGGCCCAGCCGGGGCGTTCGTGTTTGCTGGAGTCGGTCGAAGGAACCGAACGGATCAGCCGGTTCTCCTTCGTGGGGCTCGACTATCTCGAGACGTTCTCGATCGACCGCGACCCGCGGATGCTGGAGCGCATCCGGGCTGCGACTGCGCGCTACGCGCTCGACCGCGACGATCTGCCGTTTCCCGGCGGCGCGGTGTGCGTGTTCACGTACGACGCCGCGCGCTCGCTGGAGCCGGCGCTGGAGAACGCGCGCGAGCTGGCGCCGCCGGCGGACGTGCGCTTCGGCGACGCGCTCGTGCTCATTCCGGGGACGTGGCTGGTGTTCGATCACTTCACGCACCGCGTGACGCTGATCGGGTTCGCGCGCGACGAACGCGAGCGTGAGGCCGTCGATGCGCGGCTCGATGCGTACGTGGCGCGGCTGCTCGACCAGCGGCCCACGATTCCCGGTGCGGTGCGCGCGGACGGGCCGGTCGTCGCGTCGATGGACGAGGCGACGTTCCTGGACCGTGTCGCTCAGGCGAAGCGCTTCATCTATGACGGCGACGCGTATCAGCTCCAGGTGGGGATTCGGTTCTCATGTCCGCTCGCGGGGACGGCGTTCGATTTCTACCGGCAGATTCGTACGCGGAATCCGTCGCCGTACATGTTCTTCGTGGAGCACGACGGGCGTGCGGTGTTCGGCGCGTCGCCGGAGTTTCTCGTGCGGCTCGACGGGCGCACGGCGCGCATTCGTCCGCTCGCCGGGACACGGCCGCGTGACGGGGATCCTGCGGTCGACCAGCGCGTCGCCGACGAATTGCTCGCCGATCAGAAAGAGCGCGCCGAGCACGTGATGCTGGTCGATCTCGCGCGCAACGATCTCGGGGCGGTTTGCCGCACCGGGACGGTTCGTGTCGACGAGCTCATGGTGATCGAGCGGTACTCGCACGTGATGCACATCGTGTCCAACGTCGTCGGCGAGCTGCGTGACGACAAGGATGCCCTGGATTTGTTCGCCGCGTCGTTTCCCGCCGGCACCGTGACCGGGACGCCGAAGATTCGCGCGATGCAGCTCATCGATCAGCTCGAGCCGGTCGCGCGCGGGTTCTATGCGGGCAGCGTGGCGCACATCGACTTCGACGGCGATCTGGACTCGTGCATCATCTTGCGGTCGGTGGCGGTTGCCAACGGGCGTGCATACTGGCAGGCATCTGCGGGCATCGTTGCTGACAGCGTGCCTGCTACCGAGTATGCCGAGGTGTTCGCGAAGACGGGGATCGTGCGCGCTGTATTGGGGATCGGCGCGTGAAGCTTCTTCTCGTCGATAATTACGATTCGTTTACGTGGAATCTGGCGCATCTGTTTGGTGGGGTTGACGGCGTCGAGGTGGATGTCGTTCGGAATGACGATCCGCGGCTCGATGATGGGGTTACCGCGCGGTATGACGGGGTGATCGTCGGGCCTGGGCCCGGGCGGCCGAGTGATGCCGGCCGGACCATGGCGATCGTGCGCGAGGCTGCGCGCGAGCGGCGGCCGCTGTTCGGGGTTTGTCTCGGGTTGCAGGCGATCGGCGAGGCGTTCGGCGGGCGGGTCGTGCATGCGCCCGGGCAGATGCATGGCAAGACGTCGGAGATCACCCATGATGGGCGCGGGGTTTTTGCCGGGGTGCCTTCGCCCTTCACCGCTACGCGGTATCACTCGCTGGTCGTCGATCACGACGGGTTTCCGGCGGAGCTTCGCGCGAATGCGGCTAGCGAGGACGGCGCCATTCAGGGGCTTGCGCATCGCGAGCTTCCCATCTCGGGCGTGCAGTTTCATCCCGAGTCCGTGCTCACCGTCGAAGGGCGCGCGCTTGCGGAGAACGTCGTGCGTGAGATGCGCGCGCAGTCTGCGATGCCGCAGACGCGCTCGCACCATGTCGTGCCGGAGATTCGTGCGTGACGTTTTCTGACTTTCCCGTGCTGTTGCGCGGTGTGTTGGCCGGGAACGATCTTTCCGCCGATGAGATGGCTGGGACGATTGGCGCCATCATGGACGAGACGCTTTCGCCGGTGCGTGCCGCCGCTTTGCTTGCCGCGCTTGCCGCGAAGGGCGAGACCGTCGATGAGGTCGTCGGGGCTGCGCGTGCCATGCGCGAGCGCAGCGTGCGGGTGGAGCATGGGTTGCCGCTCGTGCTCGATGTCGTCGGGACCGGGGGCGACAATGCGCACACGATCAACATCTCGACGATGGCTGCGTTCGTCGTGGCCGGGTGCGGGGTTCCCGTTGCCAAGCACGGTAATCGCGCGGCTTCCAGCGCTTGCGGGAGCGCCGATGTGCTCGAGGCGCTCGGCGTGAAGATCGACCGTTCGCCGGAGTCGTCGGCGCGCGTGCTGCGCGCGCACAACATCGCGTTTCTGTTCGCGCAGAGGCATCATCCCGCGATGCGCGCGGTCGGGCCGATTCGCCGGGAGCTCGGCGTTCGCACGGTGTTCAACGTGCTCGGGCCGCTGACGAATCCCGCCGGCGCGAACCGGCAAGTGATCGGCGTCGCGCGGCCGGAGCACGTCGTGCTGGTCGCGGACGCGATGCGTGTGCTCGGGGCGGAGGCGGGTGCGGTGATTCACGGCGAGGACGGGCTCGACGAGATCTCCGGCGAGGCGCCGACGGACGTCGTGCAGTTTGACCGGAACGGGGTGAAGCACTGGACGCTGAATCCCGCGGACTACGGAGTGCGCGCGTCGCGTGCGGAGATTCGCGGCGGGGACGCTGCCGTCAACGCGGCCGCGGTGCTTGCGATCCTCGGCGGCGAGCGCAGCCCCCGCGCCGATCTGGTTCTGCTCAACGCCGCGCTCGCGCTCGTCGTCGCGAGTGAGGCGGTCGACATCCACGACGGCATGGCGCGCGCGCGAACGGCGGTCGACACCGGCCGGGCGCGTGCGGCGCTCGACGCCCTTCGCGGCGAGCGCGCTTCGACAGGCTCAGCACAGGCTGGGGAGTTGGTATGACGGGAATGCTCGAGAAGCTCTACGCGGCCAAGGCGGCGGCACGCGCCGCCGATGAGGAGCGCGAGCCGCTCGACGTGCTGCGCGAGCGCGCGCAGCAGCGGCAGGGGCAGCGCCGTCGCTTCCGCGCGGCGCTCGTGTCGGCGCGCGGTCCCGCGATCATCGCGGAGATCAAGCGCGCGTCGCCGTCGGTGGGCTTGATCGTGCCGCATCTCGATCCCGCGGAGATCGCGCGCGCGTACGAAGCCGCGGGCGCCGACGCGATCAGCGTGCTCACCGAGGCCGACCACTTTCTCGGCGATCTCGCCTATCTCGACGTCGCGCGCGCCGCGGCGTCGCTGCCGATCTTGCGCAAGGACTTCCTCAGCTCGCGGTACGAGGTGGTGCAGTCCGCCGCGTACGGCGCCGACGCAATTCTCGCGATCGTCGCCGGGCTTTCCGACGAGCAGATCCACGAGATGATCGGCGAGGCGCGCCGGTACGACATGGACGTTCTGGTGGAAGTGCACACTGAAGAGGAATTGCGCCGCGCGCTTGGCGCCGACGCGAAGCTGCTCGGCATCAACAACCGCAACCTGCACTCGTTCGAGACCGACCTCGCGGTGACCGAGGAGCTGCTGCCGCTCGTGCCGGGCGGCGTGGTGGTGATCAGCGAGAGCGGCGTGAAGTCGCAGGACGACGTCCGGCGGCTCGTCGCGCACGGTGCGCGCGGCGTGCTCGTGGGCGAGTCGCTGATGCGCGCCGGCGACAAAGGCGAGGCGATTCGCGCGCTCAAGGGCGCGGCGGTTCCGGCGTAGGTGCACGTTCGCACGCGGGTGAAGATCTGCGG
>JAXDMB010000436.1:0-7763 GCA_034666325.1 Vulcanimicrobiota bacterium | reverse complement strand
AATGTTAACCCTACAAACCACCTCTACTCCTATCGTCTCTCACTTAACCAACTCGAAGCTCATCCTATCTCCGACCAGGTTGGCACCGCGCAGATCCGTCCGTGACAAATCCGCGTCTCGCGCGCTCACGCCGACGAGCCGCGCGTCGTTGAGCCGCGCGCCGGCCAGCTTCGCGTTGTTGAGGCTCGCGCCCACGAGCTTGCTGCCGCGCAAATCGGCGTCGTGCAGGTCGAGACCGTGCAGCGAGCAGCCGGTGCAGTCGCGCAGGATGATGCGTCCGGCCGCGCCGTCGAGATCGCCCTGCTCGACGCTCGCGCCGACAAATCGCACGCCTTCGATGTTCGCGCGCGTGAACGACGTGCGGCGCAAGCGCACGCCGGTGAAGCGCGCGTTGCGAAGGTCGGCGTCGTCGAAGCGCGTGCCGTCGAGATTCGAGCCCGTGAACTCCGCGTCGCGCAGGTTCGCATGCGACAAGTCGACGTCGCGCAGATCGCTGCCGACGAAACGCAGTCCGTGCAGGTCGCGGCCGTGCAGATCCTTGGGCAGCCGGCAGCCGACGCACGAACTGATGAGCTGCCGCGCGAGGTCGTCCTGCGCGAGCGCGGGCGCGGCCGGCACGGCGAGAACCAGCGCGAGAACGGTGAGGGCGAGTAGTCGGATCACGGGCAGCCTCCCTGGTTAACTATGGAAATAAGAGTTCAGGCCAAAAAGAAGAGCGGGGCGGCGTCAGCCGTCGAACCCGCTCCCCGTCATCATCATGCCGGTGGTGCGCGCGCCGTGCAGCTCTGCGCCCACGAGCACGCAGCCGTCGAGCCGCGCGTTGGTGAAGTCGACGCCGGTCAGGTTCGCGTTCGTGAGATCGACGCCGGTGAAGTGCACGCCGCTGAGGTTCGCGTCGTGGAGATCCGCTCGCGAGAACGCGGCGCCGCTGACCGAGATTCCGTGCAGGTCTTGGCCGTGCAGATCCATGCGCGAGAAGTCGCAGCCGGTGCAGTTGCCGATCACGCTGCGCAGCGGCGTTCCGCGCAAGCTGACGCCTTGGAACGACACGCCGACCAGCTTGATTCCTTCGAACTGCACGCCGTCGAAGTTCGCGTCGCGCAACTCGACGCCGGCCAGCTCCGCGTTGCGCAGATCGGCGTTGGCGAGGTTCGCGCCGCGCAGCGACACCCCGGTGAGCTTCGCACCGGAGAGATTGGCGCCGCGCATGTCCGCGCCGGAAAGGTTGTCGGCGCTGATCTTGAGCCCGTGCAGGTCGACGCCGCGCAGATCGGCGTTGCGGAACGAACATCCCGCGCACGACGCGATCAGCTCGCGCGATATCTTGACACCCTCGAGCCGCACGCGTTTCGTCGTCGTTCCGGAGCCCGGTTCGAGCGCGATCTCGCGGGGAATGGACGCCATCGCTTCGCTCATGATGCGGCCGATCTCGGGCCCCATGTCGGCGACGTTGCGCACGCGCGCGTTGACGTGCGCTAAGCGAGCCTTCGTGTCGGCGATCTTCGCCGCACGCACCGCGGTCAGTGCCTCGGTTCTCATCTGCGGCAGCGCCGGCATCACGGGCATGGCGGGGACCGCGGGCACCGGCGGAACGACGACCGGCGGCAGGTGCGGCAGTGCGGTTTCGCCCGGCGCGCCGTTCTCGTGCCGTGCGGACGGCCCGGGCGAGTCGTGCACGTACACCGTGACGACGCGATCGCGCAACGGCGCGGGTTGCGCTTGCGAAGGCGACCGTGACTGCGACTGCGACTGCGACGTGCCGCCGGTATCGATCTGTTTGCTCACGAGCTCGTAGCGAAGAGTGCGCTCGATCTTGCTGCCGGGCTGCTGCACGGCGACGCGCTTGGCGCCGGGCGCGGCTTTCGCCAGCGTGTCGAGCGCCGCTTTCTCGCCCTTCGCAGGACCCGGCTTCGCGATGTTGACGACGCGTTGCGCCGGTGTGCCGTTCGTTCGCGCGCCGTCCGCGTGCCATGTCGCGACTGGTGCGGACGGCTTCTCGGGTGCGGCGGCGGGCATCTCGACCGCCGGCGCGCTCGTCGCGACGAATCCCACCGCGAGAACGCTCGCGAGCACGACGCCGAGCGCGGCGGCGGGCGAGCGGTGGAGGCGCGACCGTTTTTTGTCGAGCAGTTGCTCGATGCGCACGGCGATCTGCTTGCGCGTCAGCAGCGCGCCCGGTGCGACGACGGCGTGCTCCGGCATGCGCATCTCGCGCGCGAGCTTCCACAACGACGTCGCGTACGCGTGCGCTTCGCCGGTTTTCTCGACCACCGCGTCGTCCGACGCGATCTCGCGCTCGAGCGCGATGCGCCGCCCCACGAGCCACACGACCGGGTTGAACCAGAAGATGCGCTCGATCACGCGCTGCACGAGGTTGGTCCAGTCGTCGTGGCGGCGCAGGTGCGCGTGCTCGTGCAGGATCAACTGCTCGATCGCCATCAGACCGTCCGCGGTCGCGAGCTCGGTCGGAATCAAAATGACGGGACGGCGGAACCCGATCGCGACGGGCGTCTCCGTCTCGTACGACAGGCGCAAATAGATCTCGCGTCCCGGACCGATCTCGGTGAGCCACGGCAGCTCGTCGGCCAGCGTTCCGTCGAGCGGGCTCGAGCGCCGCTTCAAACCGCGCACGCGCACGATGCTTCCCGCGAGTCCGAGCAGTCCGGCGAGCGCGCCGAGCGCCCAAACTCCGACCACGCCGAGCGCGAGATTGCGCGACATGCGCGGCGTCCACCGCACGAACGCGAACCGCTCCCCGAACCGCAGCCGGTCGGCAAACGAAGGCACTGCGGTCGCAGCGCTAACAGTGGACGGTACGGCGCGATGCGAGACGTCGCCTGAACTCGGTGCGGCTGCCGCCGCAGAGCCGTCGAAGTGCCGCGCAGCGTTCGCCGGCTTCGCAATGTTCGCGGTCTTGGAGACTGCTGCGCTGCGAACTGCCGCGTTCACCGCCGGTGCTGCGGTGGAGGTCTGCGGCGTCACCGCGTTTGCGGCTTTCCAGATGCTCACGCCGATGCCGGCGAGCGGCATCACGGCGGTTGCGATGAGGGCCGTCGTCCAAAGCGCGTGGCGCGTCGCGGCGTTGAGCGCGAGCACGCGCGTCGCGAGCAGGACCAAGGCGGCGAGGACGCCGCCGAGGAGGACGCTCGCGAAGATCGCGCGCAGCGCGACGCCGACGATCGCCTCGAGCATTACTGCTGCCCTTTGGCCTTGTCGAGGAGCTCGCGCAAGCGGTCCAGCTCCGCGTCGTCCACGGATTCCGTTTCCAGCAAGTTCAGGACGAGCTCGCGCGGCGAGCCGTCGAAGAAGCGTGACAGCACGTGCGTGACGACGCTGCGCTGGGCCTCGTCGCGCGCAACGATGGGACGGTAGATGAAGGCGCGCCCGACCGCTTTGTGGCGGACGTAGCCTTTCTGCTCGAGGATGCGCATCGTGGTGAGCACGGTGTTGTACGCGAGCGGCGGATCGCCGATCGCATCGACGACGTCGGCGACGCTCGACTCCTCACGTTCCCAAAGCACTTGCATGAGGCGGTACTCCGCCTCCGTGAGGGTCGGCGACTTCTTGCGGGGCATATCCCGACGCTATCACGGCCGCCGGGCGGTGTCAACTAAGGTTTTAAGAAGTTAATGAAAAAAGAGGGCGGCCGCTTGCATGACCGCCCTCCTGTCGCTCGGCGAAAGCGAGCTACTTGGTGGAGACCACCGTGTAGCCTTCGCGGGGTCCGACCTTCTCGGACGTGATGATCTTCTCGGCCGCCACGCTGTCGGGGTTGGAGCACGGCTCGGCGGCGTACTCGCCTCCGACCGTCGCGCCGATCGTGAAGTACTCGCCTTCGGTACGGCGCTTGTTCTTGGCGACGATCACGCCGGCGTACGTCTGCTGAATCGCCTGGTGGTCGCATTTGCGGAAGTACGCGCCGCTCTTCTTTGCCGCGTTGTAGTGGTAGTTCTCGAACGCTTCGACGACTTTTTCGGTCTCGGTCGTGCCGGCCGCGTTGAGGCGGTTGATGATGTTCGTCGCGGCCATGTAGCCGAGATACTGGCGCCAGTCGACCGCCGGAACGCCCGGCTTGAGCGCGGCATAGACGCGCGGCGCGTCGCCGCCCGCTTCCGGTCCCCACACATAGCCCCAGATCGAGCCGACGATGTCGTCGACCGGCATGCCGACCGCGACGTCGTTGCCGCTGAGAATGCCGCCGAACTTCATCTTCTTGTTGAGGCCGAGCTGCACCGCGGCTTTCGTCGCGTTCTGGCAATCGGGACCGTAGTTGCAGAACACCAGGACGTTCGCGTCGGTGTTGCGGGCCTTGGTGAGATACGACGAGTAGTCGGTCTCGCCGAGCTTGTGCAGGTCCTCGCCGACGACTTGGCCGCCGTGCGCGAGCAGGATCTTCTTGAAACGGTCGCGCGCGTCGGTGCCGAACGCGTAGTCCGCGACGAGGAAATACCACTTCTTGCCGCTCTTGAGCAGCTCGGGGCCGACCGCGTTCGCGAGCATCGCGTTGGAGCACGTCTGGCGGAACGTCACGCGATGCGCCTTGGGTCCGGTGATGTTCGTGTCGTGCGTGCCGATGGCGAGGAACAGCACGTTGTTCTGCTGTGCGGTCGCGGAGACCGCGAGCCCGACGGCGGAGCTCAGGCAGCCCGTCAGCAAGTCGACTTTCTCTTGCTGGATGAGCCGCTTCGCCTCGGTCGTGCCGGTTGCCGCGGCGCTCGCGTCGTCGCCCTTGAGCAGCTCGTACTTGATGCGGCTGTTCTTTTTCATCGCTTCCGCGACGGCGACTTCCATGCCGTGGTGCTGCGACTGCGACGCCGCGGCGTAGACGCCGGAGAAGCCGTCGATGTGGCCGATCTTGACCGTCGCGCCACCGCCCGCGGCGATCACGTCACGCGGCGGAAGCAGGGGAGACGCGCCCGCGATGCGGGTCTCGAGAAGCGGGAAGCCGAGCGCCGTCGCCCCGGCAATGCCGAGCGCGCCGGTGCGGCGAAGGAACTCTTTCCGATCAACGGATGAGTCCGGGCGATGGTCGTCCATGGTTCTCCTTACCGGGGTCTGGGCTGCTTTGACGTAACGTTTCTTCGCAACGCCGGAGCACCCTACGAAGTTCGCACGGACACCGTACAGAAACGACGAAGACGCACCAGCGTGGCGGAGGAACGGGCCGAACCCAAGGTCGTCCTCCTCGTCCGGCTGCTCAACGCAATCGACGAGGGGCGCTTCACGTTCGAGCAGCTGAAGGACCAGATCGCGGACGAGAAACCGCCCAGCACGCGAACGCTGCGGCGCTATTTGAGCGTGCTGGGCGAGGCGGGCTTCCCGTGGTTCTTCGACCGCGCCGGCGGCACGTACCGGTTCGCGGAAGGCTACAGTCTGCGGCGGCTCAACCTCTCGCACCGCGAGCTGCAGGGCCTCGTGACGCTCAAGCGCCTCAGCTCGTCGCTGGGGCCCACGTTCGCTTCGGCGATCGAGGAGACGACGCAGAAGCTGCTGCGCTCGAGCGACCGGCGCGCCGAGGTCGGGATTGAAACCACGTCGCTCGCCATCCGCTTCGAGACGGTCGCGATGGACGAGGCCGTGGAGCGCGTGTTCGAGCAGCTGCAGAGCGCGGAGCGCGACCGGCGGCGCGTGCAGTTCGGTTACACCGACAAAAAGGGCGCCCGCACGTCGCGCAGGGTCGATCCGTACGGCTTCATCGTATCGAACGGCCGGGTCTATCTGGTGGGATACGATCACAACCGGGCGGACATGCGCGTGTTCGCGGTCGACAACGTGTCGGACATCGCGGTGACGCCGCAGACGTTCGAGAAGCCGGCCGACTTCAATCTCGAGGCGTACGGCGCGAACTCGGTGAGCGGCGTCGTGCACGGCGACGCGGTGTTCGAGGTGACGGTGCGCTTTTCGCCGGTGATCGCGAAGGCCGCGGCGGCCGCCTCACCCATCGCGCGCGACCGGCGAATCGTGCGGCGCGAGGACGGCGGCGTGGACATCACCTACCGCGTCGCGGACCCGCTGGAGATCGTGCGCTGGTCGTTCGGCTGGGGCGCGGAGGCGGAAGTGCTCGCGCCCGACGAGGCGCGCCAAGCCGCCGCGGACATCGCAGGGCGGGTCGCGGCGCGCTACGCCTTTGGACGAGCTGAGGGCGACGGCTAGGCAGGAACGGCGCACCGCCGCACAGCGTTAGTCCTACGATCATGAAGCGACCGATGAATTTGTTCGTGTCCCTCGCTGCCGCGGCGGCGTTGTCGTGCGGCGCCGCGGCGAGCGCGGCCGTTCCGGCGGGTCAAACGGTCGACGGCATTCGGTGCGACCAGATGGAGGGCTCGGTGCTGCACATCCACCAGCACCTCGAGATCCGCGACCACGGCAAGCCGGTCCGCGTGCCGGACGACGTCGGCCGCCCGATCGTCGGCCAGTGCCTCTACTGGCTGCACACGCACACGCCCGACGGAATCGTGCACATCGAAGCGCCCGGGTTCCACACGTTCACGCTCGGCAATTTCTTCGACGTCTGGGGCGAGCCGCTCACGAAGACCGATGTCGCGGGCGCGAAGACGAAGAAGAACGAGCGCATCGTGACGTGGGTGGACGGCAGCCGCTACACCGGCGACCCGCGCAAGATCGAGCTGACGCAGCACCTGGACGTGACGATCGAAGTCGGCCCGCCGTACGCGAAGCCCGCACCGTTCACTGCGTGGAACGGTAATTAGGCGACATTCTTCGCGGGGACGCGACGAAGCCGCGGGGCGTGGGCCGCCGCGGCTTCGTGCTGCGCGAGAATCGAGTTGCGCGTGTCCTCGCCGAGTATGCGTCAGCCAGGAGGGCGTCGTATTCGTGTCGGCGCCTTCGCATCCGTCGGGCTTACGCCTTCCGTAACTGCGGGGGGAGCACCGGCGAGCCTCTCGCCGCTCGCCGTCGACACGAGGTCGACGTGCATGCATCATAACGGCGTTGTCGATCTCGATGCAAGACTCGACGTACGTGCATCCACAAGAAAGTCGTGTTGTCCACGATGTTCCGCAGCGAATCGCGCTTTTCACAGGGGCGGTTGGGGTTGGGTGGGTGCGCCACGATGCTGTGCGGGGCACGCTCCCTGCGCGCATCCTGCGCTCCGGTCGCTACCGCTGCGTTCGCTCCCGCGCATCCGGCGCTCCGCGAACTCCGCGAGTGCCCCGCACAGCATCGTGGCGCACCCACCCCGGCACGATGTGTGCAACACATGCGCGAAGCACGGCTCATCGCCATGATTGCGACGCTTGACGCGACGAAGCCGCTCGGGTTGCCCCTTGCGGCTTCGGTCAGCACGAGAATCCGATCTGCGCGCGTCCTCGCCGGCTTGCACCGGCCATTACGGCGTCGAACTTCGTTGTGATGCTTCTCTCAAAATGTCGTCGAGCTTTCGCCTTTCGTCATCTCACTTTCCGCACCGCGAGCTTCTCGCCGCTCGCCCGTCTCCGTTGCCGTCGACGTGCTCACATCATAAGCGCATGGAACATTGCGATGCAATAGACCAACCCCCAATTCGTACGCTTGTCCACAAGAATCTTCACTTCTCCACGAAGTTCCCCAGCATTCCCCGCAATCCACAGCACAAGAATCGTCGGCGGCGCCGCCGCCGCGGCAACTCCACCACCCTGGCAATCCCCCACCACAGCGATCCCAACTCCACCAACCGCGCAAAACGGAGCGAAGCAATCGTGCCGGGCGGGGTGCGGTGACATGCTGTGCGGGGGCACTCGCGGAGTTCGCGGAGCGCTGGAGGC
>JAXDMB010000435.1:0-3164 GCA_034666325.1 Vulcanimicrobiota bacterium | reverse complement strand
CAAGATGAAAGTCATGGCGATGGACGCCACCAACGGCCGTCTGTTCTGGGACAGCACGTACAGCCTGGGCTCGTTCCAGATCTGCTGCGGCCCGGTGAACCGCGGCGCGGCGGTGGGCTACGGCATGGTGTACGTGCTCACGCTCGACGACAAGCTGCTCGCGCTCGACGCCTCGACCGGTGCGCTGCGCTGGTCGAGCACGGTCGCCGATCCGAAGGTCGGCTATTCGGAGACGATGACGCCGCAGGTGTACGGCGGCATGGTGATCGTCGGAAGCGCGGGCGGCGAGTGGCCGATCCGCGGCTTCGTGGCGGCGTACGACGCGCACAGCGGCAAGCAGCGCTGGCGCTGGGACTCGACCGACCCGAAGACGTACGGCGGCGACTCGTGGAAGCGCGGCGGCGCGATGGTGTGGACGACGCCCGCAATCGACACGAAGCTGGGCCTCGTGATCTTCTGCACCGGCAACCCGAACCCCGATCTGAACGGAACGGTGCGCACGGGCGACAACAAGTGGAGCGACTCGATCGTCGCGCTCGACGTGCACACCGGTAAGCTCAAGTGGGGCTATCAGCAGATCAAGCACGACGTGTGGGACTACGACGCGGTGAGCAACGTCATGCTGTTCGACGTGCACGTGAACGGCCAAACGATCCCGGCCGCCGGCGAAGCGGGCAAGGTGGGCTGGTTCTACATCGTCGACCGGCGCAACGGCAAGCTGATTCGCAAATCGGATCCGTACGTCGCGATGTCGAAGAACATGTTCAGCCAGCCGACCGCGAAGGGCGTCGTGATGCTGCCCGGCGCCAACGGCGGCGCGGAGTGGTCACCGCCCGCGTACTCGCCCGACACGCACTACGCGTACGTGCTCGGCATGGACCAGCTGATGAAGTTCGCGACGCATTCCGACCCGTATCAGCCCGGACGCATTCGCCTCGGCAGCGCGTTCAGCAACGTGGAGCCCGGCGGCGTGCAAGACGGACGCTTCGTGGCGATCGACACCGAGACCGGAAAGATCGCGTGGACGGTGATGACCAAGGAGCCGCTGATCGGCGGCGCGCTCGCGACCGCCGGCAACCTCGCGTTCTTCGGCGAGGGCAACGGCTGGTTCAACGCGGTCGACGCGAAGACCGGAAAGAATCTCTGGCACTTCAACCTCGGCGCCGGCGTGAACGCACCGCCGATCACCTACTCGGTGGGCGGCCAGCAGTATATCGCGGTCGCCGCGGGCGGAAACTTCCAGCTCGGTTTCGCGTACGGCGACACGATCGCGATCTTCAAGCTGGGCGGCGCCTCGCCGGCGCCGGCGGCAACGCGCTAGACCAGCAGATAGCACAGCGGAGGCGGTGCGGCGGCTCAGCCTCCGCAGCCGCCTTTCGCCGATGCGCCGAAGTTCGCGAACGGGACGCCGAACTGCGCACGCAGCATGAAGAGACCTTGGGGTGCGGGTGTGCCCGACTTGTTCCCGATCCGGCTGTACGCCGCCAGCAACGAGGGCCAGCCGCGGCCCACCACGATCTCCGTCGATGCGGTGTTGGTGTAGCCCGGGACCGGCGCGCTCTTCGCAAAGTTGTCGATGTCGCCGCCGCGGTTCGCGGTCGTGAGCAGCAGCGTCGCGCAGCCGGTGCCCGTTTTGAACAGCGTCGTGCCGAGAGCCGCGGTGCGCACCACGTGGCTCGCGGTCGTATCGTAATAGTTGAACGTCGGCGTGAACAAGACGCGGTCGGTCGCCGTCTGGAACGGCGTCGTGGTCGAGCCTTGCAGTGACGCCTCGACGAACAAGGTGCTCAGCAGCTTCGACGTCATGCTCGCGAACGGCAGCCACGCGAGGTCCGCGACCGCCGTCGGCTGGCGGTACGGATAGCACGGCTGCGTCTTGGTGACGAGCTTGGTATTGCAGCCCTGGCCGTAGAGGATCGTGTAGCCGGACGTGAGCTTGAAATCGTCGCCCGGGCTGTAGCCGAGCTGGAGATTGTATTGCCCGTTCGGCAGCAGCCCGGCGCCGCCGAGCGCGTCGGAGATCACGATCCCGTTCGCACGGCCGGCCTGCGAGACGGTCACGTGCCCGATCGTGTCCTTCGACTGCAGCGACAAGCGCTTCGTGAGCGGATAGGTCGCTTGAAGAAGCAGCGCTTCGTCGCGGACCTGAGCGCCGTCCGAGAAGCGATAGCCGGAGAGCGAGAACGTCGCCGCGCTGAACGCGTCGTGCAGATCGACCGGTGCGGTGTACGCGAGCGAGGCGTATGGTCCGCGCTCGCCGGCGTGCGGGTCGAAGCTCGCGTCGATCGGATTGTAGCGCGCTCCGACGCTGCGATATCCCAGCGCGCCGCTGAAATGCCACTGCTCGGCGGCGGCTGAGAACGGATCCAGCGCGGGCGGGCGTTTCTGGATCGATTCCACGACGTCGAGCACTTGGCTCGCGACGCCGTACTGTGACCCGTACCGCACCATCGTGGTATACGCCAGCGGCGCGACACGCGACAGCGCGAGCGCGCCGTTCGCGCTGTCCTGGATCACGCGCAGCGCGGCGGGGCTGAACGAATACGCGAGCGATACTTGCGTGTTCGTCGAGTGCAAGAGCGGCGAGGTGGCCGGCGGAAACGCGCCCGGGGCGGGCGTCGCCAGCGCGGTGCGATTCGCGACGGCGTGAAAAAGCCCGAGCTGAAAATCGCTCGCCGTACCCGGGACGTTCTCCACGACGCTAACGACCGAGTCGCGTGCGTATCCGCTCGACTTCGTGGTGCCGTGCAGCGTCGCGAAACCGAGCGCAGTCGTCGCGCCGGACGACGGCGGCGCCGATAAGATGAATTTGTAGCCCGCGTCGATCGGATACGACGCGGACGACGTGGTGAACGGAACGGAATCGACGCCAATGGCGGTCAGGTTGATGCCGAGCGTCGACGTGCTCGTGAACGGCGACTGGAACGGCTGTTTGTCGTCGTTCGCGAACGAGCCGCACGAGCGGCAGCCGAACGACTTCGCGCTCGAGACGGTCAGCGCGGTGACCGCGGCGTCGCGCGTCGCGAGCGGCTGGCTGGAATCGTCGGCAACGGTAGTCGTCGCGAGCAGATACGGGTGCAGCGGCACGAACACGTTCGCGCCGCGCCGGTGCGACGGAACGTCGGACGAGCGGCCCGCGCTCGGCGCGTACGCGACGTACTGCT
>JAXDMB010000434.1:0-9326 GCA_034666325.1 Vulcanimicrobiota bacterium | reverse complement strand
TGACCGCGGGCTCGATGTGATCGGACGCGAACGCGAACGCGCCGTCGCCGACGCGAACGTTGAGCGTAATGCCGCCCACGGACGGCAGAATGCGCGGCGTGCCGTCCGCCCCGACGTCATAGAGCGACGACGCCAAGAGCGGGGGCGCCGCCTGGCCGCTCAGCACCTGGGCCACGAGTCGGGAGCGATTGGTGGTCACGGCGAAGTGCGTCGGCCGTGCAAATCCGCAAGTCCTTCACGTTCGAAGCCGCGCACGTGCTTCCGCACCATCCCGGGAAGTGCGCGCGCCTTCACGGGCACTCGTACCGGCTCGACGTCGCGCTCGACGGACCGCTCCAGGAGACGGGGCCCGCGGCCGGGATGATCGAGGACTTCGATGTGGTGTCGCGGGTCGTGAGGGCCGCGGTCATCAGCCAGCTCGACCATCGCTCGCTCAACGAGCTCCTCGCGAACCCGACGGCGGAGAATGTCGTGGTATGGATCTGGGAGCGTTTGGCGCATGAGCTCCCTCGTCTTGCCGAGCTAACCTTGTGGGAGACTCGGAAGGCCTGCGTCGTTATGAAAAAGGGCGACCCTCTGACCGGCGCGGGTAAGGCCTCGGAGACGCCAGCAAAACGACAGGAGCTACCAACCGCATGATCCGCAGACTTTCCACCCTCCTCGCCGCCGCAGCGGTCGCCTTCGTCCCGCTCGCCGCTTCGGCCCAGATCTCGGCGGGAACCGAGCTGAGCGGAACGATCGACCAATCCCTCGATTCGAAGTCCGCCGTCGTGGGCCAGCGGTTCACGATGTCCAACGTGCACTCGCTGGACAACAACATCAACGGCGCCACGATCTACGGCCACGTCGACTCCGTGCGGCCCGCGGGCCAGGGCCGTTCCGCACAGATTTCGCTCGCGCTCGACAAGCTGCGCACGCGCTCGGGCGGCTCGTACGCGCTCGACGGCCGCGTCGTGGCCGCGCAGGAGAACACCAAGAGCAACGTCGTGAACGAAGCGGGCGGCGCGGTTGCCGGCATGATCGTCGGCAACATTCTCGGCAAGAAGCTCGGCACGAACGCGGGCGGCTTGCTCGGCGCGGCCGGCGGCTACATCTACGCCAAGAACGCGAAGCAGAACGTGACGATCCCGGCGAACTCGGCCGTCACCGTGCAAGTCATTCGCGCGCGCCGTCAGGCCGGACGCTAGGAGCTGCGTGCTCCAACTCGCTGAGATCTTCTACAGCGTGCAGGGCGAGGGGACGTGGACCGGGACACCTGCGGTGTTCGTCCGCCTCGCCGGCTGTAATCTCAGCTGCTCGTTCTGCGACACCGACTACGCCCTGAAGTTCTTCGCGTCCGCCGGTGACGTCGTGGAGCGGGTGCGCGACGAGGGCGGCTCGTGCCCGATGGTGATCCTCACCGGCGGTGAGCCGCTCGCGCAGCGCGAGACGCGCGCGCTCATCGACGCGCTGCGCGCGGACGGCCGCCGCGTGCACATCGAGTCGAACGGCACGATTCCGGCGGAGCTGCCCGGCGACGTGTGGCTGACCGTGTCGCCCAAGGAGCGCCTCGCGCCGGAGATGGCGCGCCGCGCGAACGAGGCGAAGCTGATCGTGGACGGCCGCGTGCCGGACGAATGGATCGGCGCGTTTGCGGAGAGCACGCCGTTGTTCTTGCAGCCGGAGGGCAACAAGCCGTCGAACGTCGAGCTCGCGGTCGAGGCCGCGAAGCGCGATCCGGGGCGCCTTCGGCTCTCGCTGCAAACGCACAAGTTCATCGGCGTGAGGTGATTCCATGGCAACCGGCGGCACGTTGCTGACCGACTACGGCGCGTATCACCGCGACCGGCGCAACCTGATCTGCCACGAGATCGGCATCCCGCTGATCGTGCTGGGCATCATCGCGCTGCTGCGGATGGTCGCGCTGCCGGGATCGGCGTTCAACCTCGCGAGCCTCGCCGTCGTGGTCGTGATGGTGTATTACGCCGCGGCGTTCGGGCGCGAGGCACGCGCCGCGACGTACGTCGCCATCGTCGGGTTGGCGGTGCTCTACGTGATCGCGGTGTTCGTCACGTGGCCGTTCGCGATCGCCGCGTTCGTGGTCGGCTGGGTGTTCCAGTTCGTCGGGCACGCGTACGAAGGCAAGTCGCCGGCGTTTCTCACCAACCTGCTGCACCTGCTCGTCGGCCCGCTCTGGGTCGCGAGCCATCTGGTTCCAAAATCGGCATCCTCGTCGTCTGCGCGGTAGCGCAGGAGCTCGCCGCGCTGCCGGCGCGTGACGGGGTCGACGTCATGGCGGTGGGTGTCGGGCCGGTCGAAGCCGCGGTGGGAACCGCGCGCGCGCTCGCCGCGAAATCGTACGACTCGGTGATCAACGCCGGGATCGCGGGCGGTTTTCGCGACCGCTGCACGGTCGGCGACGCCGTCGTGTGCTCGCGTGAGGACTACGCCGAGCTGGGGCTCGAGGACGGAACGGCGTTTCCGCTGCCGGGCGGGTTGCAGCTCGTGCGCTCGGTGGAAGCGGACGAGACGCTGCTGCGGCCGTTTCTCAACGGGCTGATTCCGGTGATCGTCGGGCGCGGCGTCACGTCCGCGATCGTGACGAGCACGACCGCGCGCGCGCTCGTGCTCGCGCATCGCTTTCGCGCGGACGTGGAGTCGATGGAGGGGTTCGCGGTGCTTCGCGCGGCGCAGCTTGCCGGCGTGCCGGCGATCGAGATCCGCGGCGTGTCGAATCTCGTCGGCGAGCGCGATTCGAACGAATGGGACTTTCGCGCGGGGGCGGCGGCGGCCGTCGCGACGACCGATGCATTGCTCGACGTTCTTCTTTCGGTGTGATGGCTGATTCAATATGATCTCTGATTCGACGCGACGCAAACCGTACTCGCTCGCGTACTCGCCGTGCCCCAACGACACGTACATCTTCGCGGCGCTGACCAACGGCTTGCTCGACGGCGGGCCCAAGGTGGAGGTGGTGCTCGATGACGTCGAGGCGCTCAACCTCGCGGCGCGCGAAGGCCGGTTCGAGCTCACGAAAGTGAGCTACGGCGCGATTCCGTACGTGCTCGACAAGTACCGGATCTTGCGCGCCGGCGGCGCGCTCGGGCGCGGCTGCGGTCCGCTTGTCGTCGCACGCCCCGGCGTCGACGCGAAAGCGCCGCTGCTGACCGATTTCGCCGAGGACGCGACGTTCGCGATCCCGGGCCGCTTCACGACGGCGTACGCGCTGCTGCGCCTCGCGCTCGGCCGCGAGCCCAAGACGGTCGAGATGCGGTTCGACGAGATCGTCGATGCGGTCGCCAACGAAAAGGTCGCGGCCGGGCTGATCATCCACGAGTCGCGCTTCACCTACCGGAAGGCGGGGCTCGAGGAAGTGATCGATCTGGGCGACTGGTGGGAGCACGAGACCGGCAACGCGATCCCGCTCGGTGCGATCCTCGTGCGCCGCGACGTGCCCGAGCAGGATGCGCGCGCGATCGGGGAAGCGATTCGCGCGAGCCTGCGCTTTGCGCGCGAGCGGGAGAGCGAGATCATCGGCTACGTGCGCGAGCACGCGTTCGAGATGGACGACGAGGTGATGCGCAAGCACATCGCGCTGTACGTGAACGAGTTCAGCGAGGACCTGGGCCAGGACGGCCTCGCCGCCGTCGACGATCTGTTCGCACGCGCCGCGGGCGCGGGGCTCATTCCCGAGACCGTTCGCCCGGAGTTCGTCGCATAGTGCACCGTCGAGCGTTTCTTGCCGCGGCCGCCGGCGCCGCTGCGCTTTCGTCCGCATCCGCGGCGCGCGCGACCTCGCCCGTGATCCGCGCGGCTCCGGTACGAGAGACGGCAAACGTCGTGCTCGGTGACGACGTCTTCGTGCGTGACGTGTGGCGCGAGCTGCGCGGGCGCACTGTCGGCATCGTCACCAATCAGAGCGGCGTGCTCTCGTCCGGCGAGCCGCTCGTGGACGCGGTTCACCGCAACGGCCGGATCAACGTCAAAGCGCTGTTCGGCCCGGAGCACGGCATCCGCGGCGTCGTCGAGGCCGGCGCAACGGTCGGCTCGTCGTCGGACGAAAAGACCGGCTTGCCGGTGCACAGTCTGTACGGCGCGACGCGCCACCCGAGCGCGCAGATGCTGGACGGCATCGACGTGCTGCTGTTCGACATCCAAGACGTCGGCGCGCGCCCGTACACCTACGTGTCGACGATGGCGTACGTGATGGAGTCGGCGGCGCAGTACGGCAAGGAAGTCTGGGTGCTCGACCGCCCCAACCCGGTCGGCGGCACGCTGCTCGACGGACCGGTGCTCGATCCGAAGTTCAAGTCGTTCATCGGCCTGTACCCGATCCCGGAACGCCACGGGATGACCGTGGGCGAGCTCGCGCGCTTGTTCAACGACCAGTTCGGCATCGGCTGCAAACTGCGCGTGATCCAAATGCAAGGCTGGTCGCGTGACATGCTGTGGGCCGACACGGGGCTGAAGTGGGTCGCGACGTCGCCGAACATGCCGTACGCGCGCACGACGCTGGTGTACCTCGCGACGGGGCTCGTGGACGAGGGCGGCGTGAACAACGGCATCGGCACGGCACGCCCGTTCGAGTACGCGGGCGGCTACGGGTACGACCCGGCGGCGTTCCGCGACACGCTGGCCGCGCGAAAAATACCGGGGGCGGAGTTCGAGCCGGCCGACTGGGTCCCGACGAAGGGCTTCTGGGCGGGCAAGACGCTGCACGGCGTGACGATCAACGTGACGGACCCCCACGCGTTCCCGAGCGTGCGCACGGCGATCGAGTTTCTCGCGGCGGCACGCGCGCAAGGCAAGTACCGCGTCGCATCCGGCCACGAAAAGATCATGGACCGCGACTGGGGCACGGACGCGGTGCGGCTGGCGCTCGACGCCGGCACGCCGCCGGACGCGATTGTCGCGTCATGGCAGCCGGGACTGCGCGCGTTCAAGACGCTGCGCGGGAAGTTTCTTCTCTATTAGGCACCGCCGCCGGCCGGGCGCCGTTAAGCCGTGCCTCTGCCGTTGCCGATGAACTCCAGAGCACGTATCGTGCGGCAAGGTGTGCCGCCCCCGGGTCCCCCGGGACGTCTTCAGCCGCACGGAGGGTAGGCCCACGCAATTCCTCGACCGCTCGACCGCACCGGACGCCCCGTCCGACGGCGTTGCAGCGTGGCTGCGCACGATCGGGGAACGGCGCAACCTCACGATTCCGCCTCCGTTCGGCACGGTGGAGGCAGCCGCGGCCGCCCTTTCCGCCTTCAGCGCGGAGTTCGCCGACTACGCCGCCCTCATCGAAGACGCGCGCCAAGCCGTGCGGCGCAACGGCGAGCAGCTCGCCGGGGCGGTCGGCTCGGCCGCGCGTCAGGACGAGCTCATTCGCGACACCGCCGCGGCGGTCGGCGAGGTCAGCGCGGAAGCGGCGCAGATGGCCGCGACGGTCGACCTGTTGCAGCGCCACGTCGCCGACGCGTCGCACGCCGGCGTCGAAGCGAGCAGCGAGTTGCGGATCGTGTCCGAAGCGCTCTCCGAGCTGCACCGCGGACTCGTCGCGAGCGCGCAGCCGCTCGAACGCATCGGTGAATCCGTCACGTCGCTCGGGGAGATGCTGCACGCACTCGGCAAGCTGGCCGCACGCGCACAACTGCTCGCCGTGAACGCCGCGATCGAGGCCGCGCACATCAACAGCGAAAGCACGCGCTTCGACATCGTCGCGTCCGAAGTGCGCGCGCTGTCGGTCTCGACGCGCGACGCGGCCGCCGAAGTCCGGCGCATCGCGGTGGACCTCCGATCGGCTGCACAGAGCGTCACGAGCGCGACCACCGCGTCGATCGGGGCCGCGGCGTCCACCGATGCCGACGTGCGGCGCAGCGGTGAAACGCTCACCGACGCGCATCGCGCGATGGGCCAGCTCGAGCAAACCGTCACGGCGATCGCTTCCGCGTCGACCGAGCAGAGCGCGGCGCTCAACGCGGTGGCCGCGAGCGTCGAAGAGATCGCGCAACACGCGGACGCCGCGAAGCGCGCGACATCGGACGCCGGCGCTCTGGAGCTCGACGCGCTGTTGTCGCCCGCCGCCGAACGCCTGCGGCGCTGGACGATCGGCACGCGCGTATCGTCACGAGCGCACGGGAACAACGGAAGCGCTCAAATCCGCTCAACCGCCGGAACGGACGCGCCGCATACGGACGCGGTCATGGACGAATCGCACGCCGACGCGCTCGCCGAGCTTGCCGTCGCGGTTGACGCCGATCAGCGCGCGATCGTCGGCGACCTCATCGGCGTCGCCGTCGCGGTCGCGTACAACGGCGTCGCATGGCGCGCGATCGGCACCGCGCACGGCGCGCTGCGCGGCGAGATCGACCAAGTCCGCCGCACGGTCGGCGAGTCGACGCTGGCCGCCCGCTCGGCGACCGACGCGTCGGCATCCATGCGCGGCGTTGTGACGTCGCTGAAAGACCGCTACGACGAGGCGATGGCCTCGCTCGACGGCGGCCTCGCGGCCATCGCGGACGTCGAAGCAGCGGTGGCCGACGCCGACCAGCGCGTCGCGGCGATGACTGCCGCAGTCGAGCGGACGAACGAGATCGTCAGCCTGATCGACACCGTGTCGGACGACACGGTGCTGCTGTCGCTCAACGCCGCCATCGAGTCGTCGCGCGCCGGCGACAGCGGACTGGGCTTCGGCGTGATCGCGGCCGAGATCCGCCAATTGGCGAGCGCCACGCAGCAAGTCACGGCGTCGGTTTCATCGATCGTCGCGCAAATCGCAGCGGAGAGCGAGGCCGTTCGCACGGCGATCGCCGGGGTTGCCGCCGGCGCGGCAGCCGTCGCGGAGGCCGCGTTGCCCGTGCGCTCCGCAGTCTCGACGCTGCGGTTCGCGTTCGACGAGACGCTGCGCTGCGCGCTCGACGTGTCGGCCGCGGCCGAGCTGCAAGTTCACGGACTCGAACGCGTCGCGCAGAACGCGGCGCGCAGCGCCGCGGCGCTCGACGCCGAGAGCACGTCCGGATCGCAAGACCGCCGGCTCGAGCTGTACGCGATCGGCGACCGCGCGCACCGCATCGCCGCGCGGCGCGACGTCGCCGTAGAGACGGCGGCCGTGCGGCGCTTCGTGGACGACGTCGCCCAGCGCGTCGAAGCGGTGTTCGACGACGTCATTCAGTCCGGCCGCGTTCCGGCCGCAACGTTCTTCGACTTGCGGTACGACGAGATTCGCGGCGACAAGATCGGTCAGCTGGCACGCCTGTTCGACGTCAGCCGCGTCCCGCAGTCGGGATTCGATCCGCCCAAGTACGCCACGCCGTGGGACCGGCTCGTGGACGAGCGCATCGTCGCGGTTCTCAACGAAGCGTTCGAACGCGCCGCGTTCGCACGACCGATGGTCATCTCGGTGACCGACCTCAACGGTTTCATGTACGCCTATCCGAGCCGCTTGATCAAGGACTGGACGGGCGTCGAGCAGCACGACCGCATCGGAAACCGCGTGAAGCGGATCCTCGACGACGAGCACGCGATCGCCATGGTGCGCTCCGGCCTGGGCGTCGCCGCCGCGTCCATTCCGCTGCGCGCACCGTACGCCGCCTTCGAAAACGCCGGCTGCACGCTCGAGCGCGCTCCGGGCGAGCGCGCATGGATGCTGTCGGTCTACGCACGAGACGTCAACGACGTCGTCAACGACTTCGAGATGCCGATCTACGTCCGAGGCCGCCGCCACGGCGCGATTCGCTTCGGTTACCACGTGGAAGTCCTCTAGCACGACGACGGTCCGCGCGCCGCGCCGGACACCCGGAGTGTCTTTCGCGAACACCGAAGGCGGTTCGCGCGAGATCTTTCGCGCAGTGCCCGGAGGACGCCACGAGTGAACGAACCGCAGGATGACTCCGCCGCTATCGCGCGCGCGCAAGCGCTCCTCGCGCGCATCCGCGAGACGGACGAGCAGCTTCGATGCTATGTCGCGGTGGATGACGACGCGGTGCTGCGCGAAGCCGCCCGTCTCGACGCGATTCCGGCCGGTCAGCGCGGGCTGCTGCACGGGCGCACGCTCGCGGTGAAGGACATCATTGACGTCGCCGGGCTGCCGACGCGCGCCGGCTCGTCGTTCTTCCGCCGCGATCCGGAGCGCGACGCGCCGGTCGTCGCGACGCTGCGCGCCGCCGGCGCGCTGGTGATCG
This sequence comes from Vulcanimicrobiota bacterium, assembly GCA_034666325.1. GTDB lineage: Bacteria > Vulcanimicrobiota > Vulcanimicrobiia > Vulcanimicrobiales > Vulcanimicrobiaceae > Vulcanimicrobium. The sequence continues at coordinate 1,182 of JAXDMB010000434.1, read as the reverse complement.
GCAAGACGAACACGCACGAGTTCGCGTGGGGCATCACCACGGAGAACCCGCACTTCGGCCGCACGCACAATCCGTGGGATCTCACCCGGACGTCCGGCGGCTCCAGCGGCGGCTCGGGTTGCGCCGTCGCGGCCGGCCTCGCCGACATCGCACTCGGCACCGACACCCTCGGCTCGATCCGTATCCCGGCCGCGCTGAACGGGATCAGTGGCCTGCGCCCCGCGACGGGCGCCCTGCCGATCGACGACATCTTCCCGCTCGCCGTCGGCCTCGACACGCCCGGCCCGTTCGCGCGCGACCTCCAAACGGTGCAACGCGTGTACGAGATCCTCGCGAACGCGCGCGTCCCGAATACGAACGTGCAACGCGTGTGCCGCCTGCGCGGCGGCCGTTGGGACGATGTCAGCGCATCGGTCACCGCCGCGCTCGACGCCGCTGTTGAAGCGCTTCGCAACGCCGGCATCACGGTGGACGACATCACCTGGTGGGACGATGCGCTCGCCGGTGCGGTCGCAACCGTTCAACAGCGCGCCGCGGCGCGCGTGCACGCGCCGATCTTCGCCGAGCACCGCGACGCGTACGGCGAGGACGTGCGCGCGCGCGTCGCATACGCGCTCACCGTCGACGAACGCAAAGAAACCGATGCCCGCGCGGCGATCGCGAACGCACGAACAACATGGACTGCAACGACTGCCGGTTACGACGTCGCGCTCGTACCGTCGGCCGGCAGCGAAGCGCCCGTCATGCCGGCGCCGTCGTCGTTCCGCGACGAAACGATCCCGCTCGTCACGCCCGCCAGCGCGTTCGGCCTACCCGTCGCCGCCGTTCCCATCGGTTTCGGCCCCGCCGGAATGCCGCTCGGCATGCAGCTCATCGCACTGAGCGGAACACCGTCGGCTGCATTCTCGGTAGGACGCACCTTCCAATCGCAAACCAACTGGCATCGACGCCGCCCCATTCTGCCGGCCGTAAACGTTACGAACGTGCGTTAACCTTTACGATTGCGTAACCGCGCGCAGTTTACGCAACTGTGATGTACGAGTCTCACGAACGCTTCTCCAGCGGCCGACCACTAGTCGTACAGGAGGACTCGGCATGAGGCCCCATCCCACCCGGGTGTCTCGGACGCGATCGAGCGTCTGAGTTGATGCATTCAACCGCAGCTCACCGCGACGTTCTCGA
>JAXDMB010000433.1:0-10615 GCA_034666325.1 Vulcanimicrobiota bacterium | reverse complement strand
ATTCGGGATAGCCGGTCCCGGAGTGGTCGTCCCGGGGGCATTCCGTTTGCAGCCAGTAGAGGAATCCCAATGACGCATCGCGCGCCTCTTGGACGATCCGCGCGTCCTCGGCGGGATCGCCGGTCGGGATGCTCTCCAGCCCGTAATCATTCGCGTTCGTGTTCAGCGTCGTCCGGTCGTACCGAAACGAGGGATCGTTGAAATTGCGCGCGTCGAGGTACTGGCGATAATTGAACATCGTCGTCCCGCCGCCGAACATCGACGTGATGGCCCCATCCTTCAGCGAGTATTTCTGCTCGGCGCGGTGCCGTTCATAGTTCGGGGGCTTGGGAATCGTGTGGTTTTCGCCGCGCGGGCGGTGTTCGATCGCACACACCACGGTAACCGGCTGAATCCACTTTGGCTCGGGATGCGCGGGCGCACCCGCCTCGCCGGTGTCGGCGTGGCTCTCCGCACCGACGACCCACTCGCCTTCGCGTAAGACGTCCGGCAGGCAATCGCCGAGATCCGTCGCCTCGAGAACGTACTTGGCTACGTAGCGCGTTTGGCTCCCGTCCCGATTTCTTGTGTTGACCGCGGCGATCCGGTCGCCGGGCAGCTCGAACCCGATAACGGTCGTGTTCGGCCGCCACGCCAATCTTGGCGTACCTTGAATCGTTTGCTTGAGGATTGCGTCTCCGAGCTTCGGCTCGACCGCGAACTGCGGTTGCGCTGGATTATACGGGCCTCCGAGGTTGAACAACGGCTGACTCGATCCGGTCGCCGAAAGACGGGCGTTCGCCGGATTGCGAAACCAGGCGCGCACGGTGTGCCGGAATCCTCGATACGACGCGGTGCTTCCGACGTTCTCGATGTATTTGTTTTCGTCTGGTTTGGACACGCCTTGCGACGTGAACTGACCGCCGACCCAGTCGGTCGGATCAATGAGAAACACCTCCGCGCCCATCTCGGCCGCACGCAGCGCCGCGGCGACGCCGCCCAAGCTCGCGCCGATGACGAGCACATCGCACTCTTGATCCGCCATATTCTTCCACCAGCTTTCAGCAAAATGCCGACCGCAGCGCAGCCGGTATTCGGGTCGCGCGCAACGTCGTGCGGTCGAGCGCCGCCAGCACGAGCGTGCCGTCGACCAGGCGCGTTCCGTCGAGGCGCTCCACCGGGAACGCGAACGTCATCGACGAGCCGCCGATCTTGCGCAGCTCCGCGCGGCACACGATCTCGTCGTCGAGCTTCGCCGGCGCGCGGTAGTCGCACTCGAGGCGCACGCGCGCGATCCACACGCCGTAGTCGTTCGCGATGACGTCGTACGGAAATCCGATCGCGCGAAAGAACTCGCTCTCGGCCGCTTCCATGAAGCGCAGATAGTTCGCGTAGTGCACGACGCCCATGATGTCGACGTCGCGCCAGCGAACGCGCTCGCGGACGTCCGGGCCCACGCGGAGCGGCGCGCTCGCGACGCCGTCCGGCGCGGTCAGATCTCGTACGCCCAAGCGACCTCGTCGGCCGTCGGCGCCGAGTTGCGCTGCTGCGCGTAGACCGACATCGCGCCTTGCGCGTAGCGCGCGACCGGATCCGCTTCGAGGTTCACGCGGTCGCCCGGGCGTTTCGTGCCGAGCGTCGTGCGGCGCGCGGTTTCCGGGATCAGTGCGATCGTGAAGCGGTCGGGCGTCACGGACGCCACGGTGAGGCTCACGCCGTCCACCGCGACGTAGCCCTTCTCGACGATCAGCGACGCCATGGCGTCCGGCAGCACGACGTGCAGCCGGAAGCCCTGGCCCTCCGGGTCCTTCGCGAGAATCGACGCGCTGGCGTCGACGTGACCGTACACGAGATGGCCGCCGAGGCGGTCCCCGACGCGCAGTGACAGCTCGACGTTGAGGCGGTCGCCGGCGCGCAGCGTTTCGAAGCCCGTGCGGGCCACGGTTTCCGGGACCACGTCGAAGCGCATTGTGCGCGCGTCGAACGCGACGACGGTCAGGCAGGCGCCGTTGACCGCGACGGAGTCGCCCAGCGCGACGCCGGCGGCGATCGCATCGGGCGCTTCGACGGTGAGCGTCATTCCGCGGCGCGCATCGCCTTCGACAGAAGCGACGCGGCCGTCGTGCGCGATCAGGCCGGAGAACACGTGGTGAGGTCGGCGGAGAGCAGCATGTCGTCACCCACGCGTTCGATGCGGTCGAAGCGCCATCCGTTCGATCCGGCCAGATCGGCTCCGGCCAGCGCCGGGACCGCGGTCGCCGAGCGCAGGAGCGTCGGGGCGACGAGCCACACCAGGCGCTGCACGAGCCCGCCCGCGAGCAGCCGCCCTGCCAGCGTGGGCCCGCCCTCGCACAGGACGGTGGTGATGTCGCGTTCGCGCAGGGCCGCGAGCGCCGCGGCGAGATCGAGCCCGCGCGCGTCGTCGGCGCCCACGTACACCACCTCGGCGAACCGTTCGAGGTCCGCGAACTTCTCGCGCGCGCCGCGCGGCGCCAGAACGATGGTGGGGCGGTACGATCCCGACGGCGCGTCGGGCGGCGGCGCGAGCACGCGGCTCGTCGCCGGAATCGTGTCCGTCTCGCAGACCACGACGCGCGTGTACGGCTTGCGCCGCGTCGCGTGCGGGCGCACCGTGAGCAGCGCGTCGTCCACGCGGATCGTTCCGGCGCCCACCATCACCGCGTCGTGCTCGATGCGCAAGTCGCGCACGAGCTCGCGCGCGAGCGGTCCGGTGAGCCACTGCTGCGCGCCGGGGCGCGGCGCGACGTAGCCGTCGAGCGACGCCGCCATCTTGAGCGTGACGTACGGTCGGTCGTGCGCGATCGTCCAGCGGAAGCGCTCGATCAGCGCGTGCGACGCGACGTCGTCTGCGACGTGGACGTCGATTCCGGCCTCGCGCAAGCGGCGGACGCCGCCTTCGGCGGTCTTCGGATTCGGATCGAGCGCACCGACCACGACGCGCGCGACCTGCGCCGCGATGAGCGCGTCGCTGCATGGCGGCGTGCGCCCCTGATGATTGCACGGTTCGAGCGACACGTACGCGGTCGCGCCACCCACGTCGTTGCCGCGCGCGTGCGCGTCGCGCAGCGCCTCCACCTCGGCGTGCGGCTCACCGCGGCGGTGGTGCCACCCTTCGCCGAGCGTGACGCCGTCGCGCACGAGAACGCAGCCCACCGGCGGGTTCGGCATCGTGTCGGCGATCGCGCGCGACGCGAGCTCGACCGCGCGCGCGAGGTACGTGCGCTCGCGGTCTACGGTCCGACCTCGACGCCCTTCCAGAACGCGACGTAGCCCTCGATGTTCTTCGCCTCGTCCTTCGCCTGCGGGTAGTACCACGCCGCGTCGGGATTCCGCTTGCCGTTCACCTCGACGGTGTAATAGCTCGCGGTGCCCTTCCACGGACACACCGAGTGCGTGTCCGACGGTTTAAAGTACTGCTTGTCGATCGCGTCGGCCGGGAAATACTGATTGCCCTCGACGACCTCGGTGCGGTCGCTCTCCGCGAGAACGGCGCCGTTCCATACTGCTTTCACGTGCGTCAACGACCCGCCGGAGCCGAGGTTGGTTCCGCCGGGCGGTCCGGCAGGCGCCTGCGGCCGGCCGGATCGCGCTCGTTCGCGGATGGTCGCCGGGCGGCGGAATCAGCGTTCCGCGCGCGCCAGGAAGACGATGCGGCGAACCTCGACGCCGGCCTCGCGTAGAACGCCCATCGCGTCGCGCGCGGTCGCACCGGTGGTGCAGACGTCGTCGAACAGCGCAGCGCCGCGCGGCAGCTCGGCACCGCGCCGGATCCGAAAACGCCCAGTCGCGGCCAGGCGTTTCTGCCGCCCGAGGCGCTCTTGCGCCGCACCGCGCTTCACGAGCACGTCGGCGCATGCGATGCCGCGGCTCGCCGCGAGCCGCCGCGCGAGCTCGACGCTCTGGTCGAATCCGCGTTCGGTCGCGCGTCCGCGTGATGTCGGCAACGGAACGAGCACGGCATCGTGGCCTGACGGATCCGCGCGGTCGCCGAGCGGGGCGCGCGCGGCGAGCAGATCGGCGAACACGTCGAGCGGATCGCGTGCGCCGTGTTTCATCGCGACGATCGCCGCGCGCAGCGCGCCCTCGTACGGACCGAGCGCGAACGCGGGCACGCCGTCTACTGCGAACGCAACCGCGTCTCGCGGCTGCGGCGCGCACGCGGCGCACAGCGCCGGCCCGGGAGCGTCGCACCCAACGCAGGCCGGCGGAAACAGCCACGTCCGAAGAAAATCGATCACGCAAGCCTATCACGCGAAGCTCGTCGCGCGGCTAGGGTTCGAGCGGAAACGCTAGGCTCGCCTCGGCTACGCTGGGCTTTGTCTCGCGCTACGGGGCGTTGTCTTGCGCTACGCCGGGCTCGGTTCGTTTGCGACGATCGCGCCGTCTAACGTCGTGCCGTCCTCGATCACGTAGCGCTCGCCCACGATCGTGTCGCGCACCGTTGCGTTCGAGCCGATCGTCGAGCCGTTCCACACGATCGCGCGCTCCAGCGTCGCGCCGTCGCCGATGCGCACGTTGTCGCCGATCACGCTCGGGCCGACGATCCGCACGCGGCTGCCGATCTCCACGTCTTCGCCGACGCGCACCGGGTCTTCGATACGTGCGTCCGGCGGTACCGTCACGCTCGGCGGAACGCCGGTTGCGCGCGCGCCTTTGATCTGCACGCGGCCCGCCAGCACGTCTTCCGTGGCGCGGCGGTATTCGTCCGGCGTGCCGATGTCGCGCCAGTACGCGCCTTCCAGGTGCATGCCGTAGAACGGCAGCCCGTCGCGCAAGAGCTCGGGGAACACCTGTTTGCCGAAATCGTAGAACGTATCGGCCGGAATGCGCTCGAAGATCGCCGGCTCGAACACGTAGATGCCGGTGTTCGCGAGCTTCGACTTCTCCGTGCCCTTCGCGGGTTTTTCCTGAAAGCCGGTGATGCGGCCGGTGTCATCCAGGATCACGACGCCGTACTGGTCCACTTCGTCCGCTTCCACCAAACCGATCGTCGCCAGCGCGCCGCGCTCTTTGTGAAAGCGCACCAGCGATGCGAGATCGGCGTTGGTGAGGTCGTCACAGCCGACCACCACGAACGTCGAGTCGAACCAGCCCTCCATCTGCTTGAGCGCGCCCGCGCTGCCGGTGAGCTCACGCTCGCGGAGGTAGTGCAGCTTCACGCCGTAGCGGCTGCCGTCACCGAACGTCTCCTGCACGAGGTCGGCGAGGTAGAACACGTTGATCGCGACTTCGTCGTAGCCGAACGACGCCAGCCAGCGCATCACGTGGCCGCTGATCGGCTCGCCGGCGACCGGAACGATCGGTTTGGGGACTTGCTTGGTGAGGGGGTAGAGCCGCGTGCTCATACCGCCCGCGAGAATCATCGCGCGCATCAGTGCTGTCTGTTCCCCGGTTTTCGGCCGCTCAAGGCTTCGCCCAGCGCGGCCGCCGCAAACCGCGGCAGCGCGAGCTGCCGCCGCCAGCGGCTCGGCTCCTTGGCGAGGCGGTACGCCCATTCGAGGCCGGCGCGCTGATAGAATGCGGGCGCGCGCGCGACGTTCCCGGCGAACACGTCGAACGAGCCGCCGACGCCGATACCGGCGCCGCAGCCGCTGGCACGCAGATAGCGCGCGAGCCAGAGCTCTTGCTTCGGCGAGCCGAGCCCGGCGAGCAGCACGTTCGCACCGCTCGCGCGAACCGCTGCGGCGACCGCGTCGCTTTCATCGGGCCGGAAATAACCGTCGCGCGCGCCGGCGATCGCAACGCCGGGATACGTGCGCCGCAACGCCTCGGCCGCGCGCTGCGCCGTGTCACCGCCGCCGCCGAGCAGATACAGCCGCACGTCGCCGAGCGATGCCGAACGCGCCGCAAGCGCGTCGACCAGCTCGACGCCGGTGACGCGCTCGCGCAGCGGTCCGCCGCGCAGCCGCGATGCCAGCAGCAAACCGATGGTGTCGCACGTGACGAGTGCCGCACCGTTCACGACGCGCCGGAACTCTTCGTTTCGCTGTGCCGCCATCACCATCTCGACGCCCAACGTCACGACGAGCCCTGAACCGCTGCCGTTCGCTAACCCCGCGATCGTGACGACCGCTTCGTCGCGGCCGACCGCGTCGACCCGACAGCCGAGCACAAAAAAGCTCTCGGCCCGTGCTGCGTTCGCGCGCGGCTGTTGCAATGATTCGTCCGGCACTTAAATTACGGCCGGTACGGAGCGATCAGCGGCTCCAGCGTTGCTTTCAGCGTTTCGGTCATCTCGCCGAGCGGCAAGCGGCACGGGCCCACGTCGAAGCCGTACGTTCCCATCGCCCACTTCACCGGGATCGGATTCGTCGTGGCGAACAGCGCGGCGATCAGCGGCGCGAGATCGCGGTGGATGCGGCCCGCCGTGTCGACGTCCCCCGCGTCGAACGCGTCCGCCATCGCGCGCAGCTCGCGCCCCACGAGATGGCCCGCGACCGAAATCAAGCCGTACCCGCCGATAGCGAGGGACGGAAGAAAGATGTAGTCGTCGCCCGACCAGAACGTCACGTCCGCGCGCGGCAGATCGCGCAGGATCGCGGTGAACTGGTTCACGTCGCCGGTCGACTCTTTGATGCCCGCGACGTTCGTGTGCCGCCGGGCAAGCTCGGTGAACGTGGCGGGCAGCATGTTCGCCGCGGTGCGTCCCGGGATGTTGTAGATGATCGCGGGGAGGGTCGTCGCTTCCAGAATCGCGCCGAAGTGCGCGAGCATTCCGTCTTGCGTCGGCTTCACGTACGCCGGCACCGTCAGCAGCACGCCGTCGACTCCGCACTGCTCGGCCCGCTTCGTGAGCTCGACCGACTGGCGCGTGTTGTTGCCGCCCGTTCCCGCGATCACGGTTCCGCTCGACCCCAGCGCCTTCTTGATCTCCGTGAACAGCGCGACCTTCTCGTCGGTCTCGAGCGCGTTGCCTTCGCCGGTGGAACCGCCCACGACAACGCCGTCGTTGCCGCGCTCGATCAAGAACTGCGCGACGCCCACCGCTTCCGCGACGTTCACCGCGCCGCTCGCGTCGAACGGCGTGATCATGGCGGTGAGGATGCGGCCGAGCGGCTTCACCGCGCGACCGCTCCGCGACCGAGCCGGAACGCGTCGTGCAGCGCCTGTTCGGCCGTTTGCGCCTGGTCGGTGAGGACGAGGATCGAGATCGTGATGTTGGAGTCGGTCGAGTGAATGATCTCCACGCCGGCGTCGGTGATTGCTTTCACGACGCGGTAAATGACGCCGGAGGTCCCTCGCATCCCTGCGCCGACCACCGAGATCTTCGCGCAGTGCGGGCGCATGCGCAGAGCGATGTTCAAGTCGGCCAGCGCGGGGCGAATCGCGTCGGCGTCCTCGTCGTCCACGATGAAGAACACGCCCGATTCGTTGACGTTCACCATGTCGATCGAGATGCCGCGCTCGGCGACGCGCGCGAGCACGTCGCGGTCGATCTCGGAGCGGTCGGCGTCCTCGGTGAGGCCTTGAATGATGCGGCAGAACGTCACGTCGCGCAGAACGGTGAGCCCGGTGACCGGACGCGCCGCGTCGACCGGCGCGTCGTCATCGATCGTCGTGCCGACGCCGCTGCGCAAGCCTTTCACCACGTACGGCGTGCGCGTCGCGTGCGCGAGCTCCGCGGCTTTGTGGTGCATCACCTTCGCGCCGTTTCCCGCGAGCTCGACCATCTCGGCCTGCGTCACGCGCCCGAGCGGATGCGCGCCCGCGACGCGCCGCGGATCGGCGGTCATCACGCCGGAAACATCGGTGTAGATCTCCACGGTCTCCGCACCGAGCGCGTCACCGAGCGCCACGGCGGTGAGGTCGCTGCCGCCGCGTCCCAGCGTGGTGGTGGCGCCCTCGCGCGTGGCGCCCTGGAATCCGGTGACGACCGGAATGACGCCGCGCGACAGCACGGCACGCACGGGCGCCGGATCGACGTCCACGATCTCGGCCTCGCCGTGCTCGTCGTCGGTGGTGATGCCGGCTTGATAGCCCGTCATCGCCTGTGCCGGCGCGCCCAGCGATGTCAACAGCTCGGCGAAGACCGCGCACGCGATCGACTCGCCGCACGCGAGCAGCAGATCGCGGTTCGGCCCGGTGCGCACGGGTCCGAGCAGCGCCGCGAGCGAGTCGGTGGCGTACGGATCGGGCGCACGCCCGAGCGCCGAGCAAACGACAACCGGCGAATCACCGCGTTCCACCGCGCGGACGACATGCCCGGCTGCAATTTCCCGGAGCTCGTGTGTGGCAAGCGAAGACCCGCCGAATTTCAAGACGACGACGTTCACGCGCCGTTCCCTGCCGACACGCCCTGCAACGCACTGCGTTGGGTAACGAAGCGGCCTTGTGCGATCAGCAGCTCGAGGATCTGCACGCCGTTCGTTGCCGCGCCTTTGCGCAGTTGGTCGCCGACGATCCACATTTGGAAGCGCGTGCCCGTCGTGTCGTCGGATTCGGGGCGGACGCGCGCGACGTGCACGAGGTCGGTGTCTTCAACGTCGCGCGGCGTCACGATGCCGCGCTCGTGCAGCACCACGCCGGGCGCATCGCGCAGCGCGTCGTGCAACTCGCGCACGCTCGTCGCACGCGCGGTCTCGAAGAACACCGCTTCGCTGTGCGCGCGCATCACCGGCACGCGCACGGTGGTCGCGGCGATGTGGAGATCGGCGCGGCCGAGCATCTTGCGCGTCTCTGCGGCGACCTTCTTTTCCTCGCCCGTATCCCCGTCGCCGTCGTAGCTTCCGACTTGCGGAACGACGTTGCGGAAGATCGGCGCGGCGAACGTTCCGTTGGGCGATTCGCCCTGCTCCTCGTGCGCGAGCGCGTCGAGTCCCGCCCGGCCGGCGCCGCTCACCGCCTGATACGTCGCGACGCGAACGCTGCGCAGCCCGAACGCGCGCTCGATGGGCGCCAGCGCGACGGTGAGCACGATGGCGGTGCAGTTCGCGACCGGAAAGATGCGGTCGTGCGCGCCCACCGCGTGCGGGTTCACTTCCGGCACGACGAGCGGGACGTTCTCCGCGAGCCGGAACGTCGCTGAGTTGTCGATCACCACCGCGCCCGCATCGGCGAGCGCACCGGCCAGCTCGGCGCTCGCGTCATCGCTCGAAGCAAAGAACGCGACGTCCGGCCGGTCGGCCGCGAGCCGCTCGCGGGTCGCCGCGAACACCGGCACCGGCGCGCCGCGGAACTGCACGCCGTCCGCACGGTCGCGCGACGCGTAGGCGAGCAACGTGTCGACCGGCACGCCCCGCTCCTCGAGCACGCGCAAGATCATGCCGCCCACGACGCCCGTCGCGCCGATCACCGCTACTTTCATCCTACGGCCTCGAACCCGCATTTCTTCGGCCGGGCTGCACGCGGCGGGTCATGAGGCCATGATCTTTTCGACGATTGCGTCCAAACCGATCACCAGACCGGGCTGCGAGCGCACCGCCCGCACGGCGGCCACGATTCCCGGGCCGAACGATTCGCGCGACAGCGAGTCGTGGCGCAGCGTCAGCGTCTCGCCCGTGCCGCCGAAGATCGTCTCCTGGTGCGCGACGAGTCCCGGGAGACGCACGCTGTGGATCGGCGGCAGCGGCGCGCCCGCTTCGTGAATCCGCCGCGCGGTGAGCTTCGCCGTGCCGCTCGGCGCGTCACGCTTCGCGTCGTGGTGCAGCTCCACGATCTCCGCGCGCGGAAACACCCGCGCAGCCTGCGCGGCGAACCGCATCATCAGCACCGCGCCGAACGAGAAGTTCGGCACGAACATCGCCGGCACGCCCGCTTCGTCGCAGCGGTCGCCGAGCACGACGAGATCCTCATCGGTCCAGCCCGTCGCGCCGATCACCACGGCAACGCCCGCGTCGATCGACGCGCGCGCGACGTCCACCGTCACCGGATACACCGTGCAGTCGACCACGACGTCGAGCCCCCGCGCGGTGAACGCGTCGAGATCGTCGTCCATCACCACGCTGCCGCCGATGCCGATTGCGTCGCTGAGACGATCTCCGCCGCGGCGCGCGAACGCCGCGGCGAGTCGGAGGTCGTCCGCGGCCTCCACCGCGGCGCAGGCCACGCGCCCCAGTCTCCCGAGCGCGCCGGCCACCCCGACGCGCAGTGCGCCTATCACGTCATCCTGAGCTTGTCGAAGGGACGGCGCTACGGGATCACTTTCTCGAGCGGCGCGTATTTGAGCATGACCATCTTCTGCCCGACGTTCGGGAAGTTGATCGTCAGCAAACCGTCGCCGCCGGCGCCGACCGTGTTGACCACGGTGCCCTCGCCCCACTTGGGATGACGCACCTTGTCGCCGGGGTTGAGCTCCATGCCGACGCCCGCGCCCGCGTTCTCGTGGATCGAGACCTCGCGCCAGCGGCCGCCGCCCGGACGCGGGCCGATGCCGACCCCGCCGATCGCTTCGACCGACGGCATCTCCTCGATGAACCGCGACTTCGGATGCGAGAACGTGTTGCCGAACAGCGTGCGCCGAGCGGCGAAGCTGAGATAGAGCCGGTCCATCGCGCGCGTCACGCCGACGTACGCCAGACGGCGCTCTTCCTCGAGCTCCGTCATGTCGGTGAGCGCCCGCGTGTGCGGGAACACGCCTTCTTCCAAGCCGGTGAGGAAGACGATCGGGAACTCGAGC
>JAXDMB010000432.1:0-6192 GCA_034666325.1 Vulcanimicrobiota bacterium | reverse complement strand
GTCCGCCTGCGATCGCGACGTTCTGCTGCGGTACGCATGCCTGGTACTCCAGCGACCGAAGCGGAGATGTGCCCGACGCAGGCAAAACCGGCCTCATGCGCTTCGTTGTCTCGGCTCTGCTCGCCGTTCTTTTTCTCGCCGGTCCCGTCGCGGCGACGGCTGCGGCGCCGCCCGCCGCGTCGGCCATGGTGCTGCCGCCTTCACCGGCCGCGGCGCTCGATCTCTCACCGACGCCGGAGAAGATCAGCGCCGATTGCGCGACCGCGATCACGAGCCTGAAAGCGAAGATCGACGCGATCACGGCCTTGCCGCAGTCGCAGCGGACGTTCGCAACGGTGCCGCTCGCGTACAACGAAGCCGCCGGTGCCGCGTACGACGCGATCGCGGCGGACTTGTTCATGGGTGACATCGGGCCGGCGAAGCCGCAGCGCGACGCCGCAGCGGCCTGTAGTGTGGCGCTCTCGAAGTTCACATCCGAGCAAGGTGCGCGCCCGGATCTCTACGCCGCGCTCGCGGACGCCGACCGCAGCGGCACGGCGACGACGCCCGCGCAGAAGAAGCTTCTGTCGGACGCGCTGATCGACGCGAAGCGCGCCGGCGCCGCGCTGACGCCCGCGCAGCGCACCGAATTCCTCGCGCTCTCCGCGCGTATGACCGAGCTGCGCCGCAGCTACAGCCAGAACGTCAACGAGACCCGCACGCCGCTGCGCTTCACCGCAGTGCAGCTCGCCGGCCTTTCGCCCGACCGTCTCGCCGCGTTCACGAAGGACGGCGACAGCTACATCGTCCCGGCCACGGAAGCCAACTACGCCGTCGTGACGGCCGAAGCGACGAACGAGACGACGCGCCGCACGCTCTACGCGACCCGCTTCAACCAGATGGCTGCGAAGAACGATCCGATCTTCGAAGAAGTCGTAGCGACGCGCGCGAAGATCGCGCACCTGCTGGGCTATCCGAACTGGGCGGCGTTCGTACTGGACCGCCGCATGGCCAAGACGCCGCAGAAGGTGGACGCGTTCCTCGCCGACCTCGACGCGAAGCTGCTGCCGCAAGCGCGCGTCGAAGCCGAAGCGCTGCGCGCGCTCAAGGTCAAGAAAACCGGCAACCCGCAGGCGCGCCTCGAAGCCTGGGACACCGGCTATTACACCGCGGTCCTCAAGCGCACGAAGTACGCGCTCGACCCGAACGTCGTGCGCTCGTACTATCCCGTCGAGAAGACCGTCCCGGCGATCTTCGGCGTGTACTCGCAGCTGCTCGGCGTGACGTTCGCCAAGCGCGACGACGCGAAGACGTGGGCGCCCAACGTGCAAGCGTTCGCCGTGAGCGACACTGCCACGGGCCGCTATCTCGGCGATATCTACCTCGACCTGTTCCCGCGCGAAGGCAAGAACGCGCACTTCCACAGCGCGACGTTTTGGCGCCACCGCACGCTGGCCGACGGCACGATCCGTCCGGCGCTCAACGCGATCGTCGGCGAGTTTCCGCAGCCCGCGCCGGGCCAGCCGGCACTGCTCACGCAAGCCGACGTCGAGACGTTCTTCCACGAGTTCGGCCACTCGATCGCCGCGCTGGTGAAGACGTCGCCGTACGGCCTCGACTTCACGTGGGACTTCGTCGAAGCACCCTCGCAGATGCTCGAGAACTGGGTGTGGGACCCCGCGGTGCTCAAGCGCATCTCGTCCAACGTGACGACCGGCGCGCCGATGCCCGACGATCTCATCGCGAAGATGCGCGCGACGCGCCTGGTCGACCAGTCGGCATTGTCCTGGACGCGCCAGATCGCGCTCGCGACGGCCGACATGACGTACCACGAGCACGACACGGCGCTCACGCCGAACCAGACGTGGGCCGACGTCTACAGCCGCACGACGCCGATCGCGTTCCCGGCCGACATCCACTTCGAAGCGAACTTCAACCACATCGTCGGCAGCGGCTACAGCGCGGGCTACTACGGCTATCTGTGGTCGAAAGTGTACGCCCAGGACATGTTCTCGCGCTTCTCACGCGACGGTTTGCTGAACCCGGCAACGGGCGCGGCATACCGCGAGATCCTTTCGAACGCGGGCCTGGACGACGCGGACGTACAGGTGGCGCGCTTCGTCGGCCATCAGCTCGACCCCGGCCCGTTCTACGCAACGCTGGGCATCACGACGGGTGCGACGACGTCCGCGCGATAGAGCGCGCCGTCAGGCGTCGCCGGATGCGGCGGCGGACTTATCGCGTAGCGTAGCGGCGTCCTTGCCAGTCTCGGTACATGCGCGTCAATACGCTATCGTGCCGCGCGGCTCCAGCTGGTGCCGTTCGTGAAGTGCACGTAGTCCACGAAGCAGTCGTTGTGATCGGACCAATAGCCGAACAGCCCGCCGTTCACCGTGCGCCGCAGGTGGCGGCTGACGTCGACGCCCGGCGCGAACGTCTCTTTGAGGTCGAAGGTTGCGCGCTTCTCGTGGCGCCCGTACCGCGCGCTGAGCCGAACCTCGTCCGCAGCGACCAGGCCCGTGTTCCGCAACGTCACGTCGTACGTCGCGATCTCGACGAACTCGATGCTCTGAATTCCACCGACACATGACGAGATGGTCACCGGCGCCGGCGGCGTCGCGGGCTGACCGCCGGGGCCGGTTTGCGCCGCGACCGGCGTCACCGCGAAGAGCCACGTAAATGCGCACGAAACCGCGAACAGCCGCATGCCCGCCGATTTGTCCGCGCGTACGGCACGTTCCCGCCGGCCGCGCCGTCAGGCTTCGCCGACGCGACCGCGCTGACGGTCGGAATGCGGCGGTGCCGCGTCAGCTCGCGAGATTCGGGAGCGCTCCTTCGAGCGCGGCTGCTTCGGACGCAAGCGCGCTCGGCGTCGTGTAACCCAGAACGAGCGCGATGATCTGGTCGTTCGCCAGCAGCAGGCAGTTCTGCGCGTAGGCCGCTACCTGCGCGGGCTTCCATTTTAAGACGAGCATCAAGAGCACCGCGAACACGGACGACGCGCGATCGCCCGTCGAGCAGTGGACGAGCGCCGGACCGGACTGGCCGTTGGAGTACAGCGCCATCGCCGCGTTCGTAGCGGCGACGTCGAAATCGGACTGTGACATGCTCCGCTCGATCGGAATGTTCACATACGAAACGCCGAGTTGCGCGAGCTCGGTCTCTTCGTTGGCGTCGAAGGGCGGTACCGGCGGGACGGGCGGCGTCGCGGGACCGGTCTCGCTCGGTGAGCGTACGCAGACGACCGATTTGATGCCGGCGTCGCCGAACGCCGTGAAGGCTTCCTGCGATGGCTGACCGGTCACGTAGTACCAGTTGCCGACGATGCGCGCGCCGCTGTACGCGACGAACGTCAAATCGTTGATCGTCGGAATCCAGCTCAGATTGCTGTCCATTTGGGTACACCTCTCCGTCCTGTGTTTCTGCGCGGATGGCATTCGGCTTGCGTACCGCGCGCTCCGTCCGGCGGCGAGCATCGGCCGGCACGCCGGGAGCTCGCAGCGACGAGGTCGCGTCTGCGGCTCTCGACGACGAACGGGGGCTGAATGTAGCCGCTGCGAAGGACATCGTATGGCCGCGGCGCTCCATTTCGGTGACCTGGTACGCGACGGCGACACATTGCTCGGCCGCGGACGGCGCTTGGCGGGCGGGCTCTACCGCCTCGGCCTGCGCGAAGGCGATGTCGTCGCCGTGCTCCTGCGCAACGACCCGGTGTACGCGGACGTCATTCACGCTTGCCGTGCCGCCGGTATCTACTACTGCACGCTGAACTGGCATTTCACGCCCGCCGAGCTGGAGTTCATCCTCGCGGATTGCGGCGCGCGCGTCGTAATCGGACATGCAGATTTGCTGCAAGCCGCGTTCTCGGCGTTGCCGGCGGACGCAGACGTCTTTGCCGTGAACGCGCAGATCGTCGCGGCGGCGGACGCCCCCGGCACGGACACCGCGTTCGCGGATTACGAGACGTGGCTTGCGTCGCAAGAGCCGTACGACGGTCCGGTCGTCGCGCCGCGCGGGCACATGGCGTACACGTCCGGCACGACGGGCCGCCCCAAAGGCGTTCGCCGCGCAGCCGTCCCGCTCGACGAGCAGCAGGCGCATCAAGCCGGGCTGCGCGAGCTCGTCCGTGCCGTGTACGGCGTCGAGGACGGCTGCCGCGCGCTCGTCTCCGCGCCGCTCTATCACAGCGCCCCGGCGTCCATCGCGTCGAACGTGCTGCTGTACGGCGAGCGGCTCGTGCTGATGGAGCGGTTCGACGCCGAGCAAACGCTAGCGCTCATCGAGCGCCACCGCATCGACGTGGCGTACCTCACGCCGACGATGTACGTTCGCATGACCCGTTTGTCCGATGCGGTCTGGAACCGCTACGACGTCTCGTCGCTGCGCTTCGTCGCGTCGACGGGCGCGCCGTGTCCCCCGGACGTGAAGCGCGCGATCGTCGAACGGCTCGGCCCGGTGATCCACGAGACGTACGCGTCGACGGAAGCAGGTCTGATCACGCTGGCTTCGAGCGCCGACGCGCTGGCGCGCCCGGGAACGGCGGGCCGTCCGGCCGGCTCGGCAGTCCTCCGCGTTCTGGACGCCGACGGTCGCGAGCGCGCGCCGGGCGAGATCGGCACGATCTACGCGCGCCAGCCCGCGTACGCCGACTTCACGTATCACAACTTGCCGGACGCGCGCCGCGCGATCGAGCGCGACGGCCTGGTGACGCTGGGCGACGTCGGCTACGTGGACGCGGACGGCTATTTGTTCGTCTGCGACCGCTCCGCCGACATGGTCCTCTCCGGCGGCGTCAACATCTATCCCGCCGAGATCGAGCACGCGCTGCTGCGGCTTCGCGGCGTGCACGACTGCGCGGTCGTCGGCCTCCCGGATCCGGAGTACGGCGAACGACTGCACGCGGTCGTACAACCCGAACCCGGCGCGGTACTGGAAACTGCCGCGATGCAGTCGGCGCTGCGCGAGGTCCTCGCCGGCTTCAAGGTCCCGCGCACGTTCTCCACGACGGACGCGCTCCCGCGCGACGACAACGGCAAGGTCGCGCGCGCCCGCGTCCGCGCCGAACTGCTGAACGCGGCCGCTTCCTGACCGCGCCTACTCGGCGACGAGCGACGCCTCGAACTTTTCCCGATCGCAGTTGTACTCCGCGATCTTCGCGACCATCTGCGCGGGCGTGCGGGACGTCGCCGCGATGTGGCGCACGCTCGAGCGCGACACGCCTTCGAAGAGCGCGTCGTTGGTGCGCAGCGGTTGCGTCTCCGCCGGCGCGGGCAGCGGACCCCCGGCGAACGACTGCTGAATCGCCGCGTCGTTGTCCGCGGCCGCAGTGTCATCGCGGCTCAGCACATCGTCGAACGCCGGCGCTTGCGGCATGCGATCGAAGAAGCCGGCGCTGCCGATGTCGGCTCCCGCCCAGCCGAGCAGCGTCTTGATGAGCGAGGTGTGATCGAACGGATACGCGCTGCCGTCCGGAGCGCGAAAGACGATCTCGCCGCAGCCGCTCGTCAGCTGCGGAAACGTGTACTGCGTGAAGCACTGGCCCGCGTGCCAGGTGTCGGTGAAGTAGAGCCCGCACGATTTCCCGGCCTGCGTGAGCGCGTTGAAGATCGTCGGCACGTCGAACTGCTCCACGGCGCTGAGACGCAGATTGGCGTCGCGGCCGAGTGACGTGCCGACGAGCGAATACGCGCGGTTCGGATTCGTCTGCGTCGGCACCGAAGCGAACCACGCATCGCTGATCGCGCCGTGCCGCGCCGCTGAAGAGAGATTCGGAATCTGAGACGGCGCGAACGTCCAGCAGATGTCCATGCCCCCGTACGCCGTCCCGGTCTCGGCCGTCCAATAGTCCTGAAGAAACCCGAGCATCGTCGGCGGCGTGCCGAACGGCGGCTCGGTCGAGACCATGCTCTCATCGCCGAATATCTGGTTGAGGACGCCGCGCCCCGTGTCGAAGCGCGACAGATATTCTTCCGTGGGATCCCACCACGGAACGATCGACGGATCGTTGCCGTCTGCGAGCAGCTGCGCAACGGGGATCGGCACGATCGGGTATTCTCGCAGATCGCCCCACCAATCGTACGCCGGAAGCGTCGCGCCGGAAGGGATGCCGTCGAACTGCTGCGGGGAGCCCGCCGGATAGAACCTCAGCGGCGGCCCGCCCGCGGTGTACAGCCCGCCGAAGAGATTGTCGAGCGACCGGTTCTCCAACATGAG
>JAXDMB010000431.1:0-3866 GCA_034666325.1 Vulcanimicrobiota bacterium | reverse complement strand
GCGACGACGTCGACCGCCCCGACTACCTGCACTTCGACCTCGACCCCGTCAAGGGCGGCGCCACCACGTTCGCGATCGTTCGCCAGGTCGCGCTCTACGTGCACGAAGCGCTCGAGGACCTCGGCATCCCGGCGTACGCGAAGACGTCGGGCTCGGCGGGAATCCACATCTACGTGCCGATCGAGCGCGGGCCGCTGCAGAAAGACGTGTGGACGTTTGCGAAGGCGTTCGCGCAGACGATGGAGCGGATGCATCCCGACGTGATCACGGCGGAGTACCGCATCGCGAAGCGTCCCGCCGGCCGCGTGCTCGTGGACTACAACCAGAACGCGTGGGGCAAGACGCTGGCATCGGTGTACTCGGTGCGCGCGCAGCCGCGCGCGACCGTGTCGACGCCCGTCACTTGGGACGAGATCGAAGCGGGCTGCGAGATCGGCGATTTCCGCCTCGACAACGTGCGCGAGCGTTTCGTGGAGGTCGGCGATCTGTGGGCGCCGATGCGGCAGCAGACGGGCCGGCTCAACTTGGCGGCGTTCATTCCCGAGCCGGTGAAAAAGCCGTCGCGCAAGAAGCAGTCGGCCTGATGCGAAGCGTGACCCCGTGATTCCGTTCGGTTACCCGCCCATGGAGATGCGCGCCGTCGCCGACGTCCCCGACGGTCCGCAGTGGCAGTACGAGCCCAAGTGGGACGGCTTTCGGTGCTTGGGCTTCCGCGACGGCCGCGACGTGACGCTGCAGTCGAAAGCGGGCCAGCCGCTGCACCGGTACTTCCCCGAGATCGTGGACGCGCTGGGGCGGCTCGACTCGAAACGCTTCGTGCTCGACGGCGAGCTGGTCGTGCCCATCGCGGGCGCGCTGTCGTTCGACGCGCTGCAGCAGCGCATCCATCCCGCCGCGTCGCGCGTGACGATGCTCTCGAAACAGACGCCGGCGTGGTACTTGCTCTTCGACCTGCTCGACGAGGACGGAAACGATCTCGTCGATCTGCCGCTGTCGGAGCGGCGCGCGCGGCTCGAGGACTTCGCGCAACAAGTCGACGGCGAGACGCTGCGGCTCTCGCCCGCGACGCGCGACCGTTCGGTCGTGGACGACTGGTTCGCGCGCGTGGGCGGCGCGCTCGACGGCGTGATCGCCAAACGCGCCGACGCCGCCTACGCGAGCGGCACGCGGGATGCCGCCGTGAAAGTGAAGCGCGCGCGCACCGCGGACTGCGTCGTCGGCGGATTCCGCTACGCCAAGGGCTCGACGAGCCAGGTCGGCTCGCTGCTGCTGGGGCTGTACGACGATGCGGGACTGCTCGACCACATCGGCTTCTGCAGCGCGTTCTCCGCCGAAGAGAAGCGTAATCTGATCGAGCGGCTGAAGCCGCACATCGGCGAGCCGGGCTTCACCGGCAGCGCGCCCGACGCAACGCCGAGCCGCTGGAGCCGCGACCCCGAACGCGACCGCAGCTACGTGAAGCTCAAGCACGACCTCGTGCTGGAAGTCGGTTTCGACCAGGTGACGAGCGGGCGCATCCGCCACGGCACGCGGCCGCTCCGCTGGCGCGTCGACAAGGCGCCGCGCCAGTGCACGATGGAGCAGCTCGCCACCCCGGACCGCGCGCTCGCGCTGCTGGAGTGACGCGCGCCGGCTGAACGGCGCCGACTGAACCCCGGCGCGCTCGGGCACCGCTCGCTGTGTGATCGGTGCGCATCGCGACGACGCAACGCCCGCTGAACCGCGCTGGGACGCGTCCGTCGAGCTCGAGCTGGAACGCCAAATCGGCCTGAATTGGTGCTGGGCCGCGGTCGCCAAAGGGATCGTGGACCACTACGGTGGTCCTAAGCAGAAGCAATGCCAATACGCAACGAAATTCTTGCGGCAGCGCACGAGCTGTTGCCGCGGGAAGGTGCTGCAGCTTCGCTGCGACTGCGCGCACGACGTCGACTCGGTGCTCCAGGACTGCGGCGTCTACGCCGTGCCGCCGTTCCACCGCCCGGTGACGCTGGAGACGCTGCGCCGCGAGCTGGAACGCGACCGCCCCGTGGTGGCGCTCATGCAGTTTCCGATGACGGTTCACGCGATCGTGATAACGGCCGTGGACGTCGTCAACGGCCGCATCGGGTTCTGCGATCCATGGAAGAACCCCAAGCGCAAGGTCCTGGACGCCGGTGCGTTCCGGCACGCGTACGAGAGCGATGGGCGATGGTTCTACACGATCCTCACGCGCCCGCGCACGGGCGCTCAGCCTCGCGCGAAGATATCGCTGCTGCGAGATCGCATGGCGCACGCCGGGCGGGAGCGGATACCGGTGCAGCGGCCGCGTAGCGAACCGCTCGAGATCGGCCTCTATCATGCCGATCCGTACCAGCTCGCGCTCGGTACCGGACTGCAAACCGCGGAGCGGTTCGCGTTGAAGACGTTCGGGCTGAACGTGTTCGTCGACGGTCCGGACGCGTCGCTCGACCTCGACCGCGAGCTCACCGGGATGCGCGCCGACATCGAAGCCCGCCTGGAGCGCGGCTTCGAGCTGCGCATCGTCCGGTGCTTCGCGATAAAGTTCGAAGCGCTGTGGTTCACCGATCCGGGGGATGCCTCGCACCGCACCGACCACTACATCCCGCTGCGGCGGGTGCCGTATTATCTCGAAGAGGCGCGGGAGTACGGTGCGGCCGAGCTCCGCGACATTCTCAAGAGCGCCGCCCAGATGTGCCTGCCGAGCGTCGAGATCGACCGGGCCTTCGTCGAGCGCCTGGCCCGCGAGGCGGCGTTCCACATCGACGACCCGACGAAGTGAGCCTTCACATCGGCGCGTCCGGAAGCGCCGCTAGGCCGCGATCGGCGTCGCCGGGGTCATCCTGATCTCGAACGCGAGGTCGATCTCGATCTGGCAGTCGAGGCAGCGCACCCGGAAGCCGAGCGTCGCCTCGCCGGGCTCATCGTGCTCGTGGCCGCAGTCGGGGCAGCGATAAGACGTCTCCATGGGCTGACGGTACGGGCACGGAGTGTCCACTGGGTGGCACTCTGCTGAGACGCCGTGCTAGGGACGCGGGCGCCCGGCGCCGATATTCCTAGGGAATGTCCGTGGAGCGGCGTTTTGAGCGCGTCCTCGAGATCACGCGGGATATCTTACGCCTGCGTGAGCTCGACCTTGCCCTCGAGTCCATTGCGCGCGGCGTATCGGACCTTTTCGGCTTCCAGTACGTCACGATCGTGCTGGCCGACGGCAACCAGACCGGCGAGATGACCCGGCGCGTTCTGCTGGGCTACGACGACCACGTGACCGCGCAGCGCAAGAACGAGCGCGTCGCCAAATCCGACATCCTGGCCGTGCTGGCGCCGCACTACGAGGTGTTCGAGAACGCGTTCTACATCCCGGCGGAGCGCGAGTTCCACTGGGAGCGCGCGATCTTCGCGAGCGAGTCCGACCGCGACTCGCCCCGCAGCACGCCCGACGCCTGGCACGACCGCGACTCGCTGTGCCTCGTGCTCCGCGACTCGGACGGCGAGATGATCGGCTACCTGAGCCCCGACGGACCGGCCGACGGCAAGATTCCGACGCGCGAGACGCTGCGCGGGCTGCAGCTCTTCGTCAACCTCATGGGCTTGGCGCTCGCGAACGCGCAGGCGCACCGCGCCGAGGTGGAACGCCGCCGGCTCCTGGAGGCGAACCAGGCCCGCCTGCGCCACGAAGCGACGCACGACGCGCTCACCGGCTTGCCGAACCGCACGTTCTTCCAGGAGCGCCTCGCCGCGACGCTGGAGCACGCGCGCACGCGCCCGGACCGCGTGTTCGCGGTGCTGTTCGTCGACCTCGACGAGTTCAAGTCGATCAACGACTCCCTCGGCCACATGGCCGGCGACGCGCTGCTGATGGCGATCGG